>NZ_JBQCGS010000029.1:0-83555 GCF_051955415.1 Flexivirga sp. | reverse complement strand
GGTGCCGGACGACCGCGCCCCCAGGCGTGGGAGCGACGACTGAGACGGGTCGGCACACACCACGAACT
Organism: Flexivirga sp.; assembly: GCF_051955415.1. Lineage (NCBI taxonomy): Bacteria > Bacillati > Actinomycetota > Actinomycetes > Micrococcales > Dermacoccaceae > Flexivirga > Flexivirga sp. The sequence continues at coordinate 83,487 of NZ_JBQCGS010000029.1, read as the reverse complement.
TGTTCGTGTGCGTCCCGACCCTTCTCGCGCGGAGCGAAATCAGAAGACTCAGTCCAGGACGGCGTTGACGAAGGCCTCGGGGTCGAAGGGCGCCAGGTCGTCGGCGCCTTCGCCCAGGCCCACCAGCTTCACCGGGACACCGAGCTCACGCTGCACCAGCACCACGATGCCGCCCTTGGCGGTGCCGTCCAGCTTGGTGAGCACGACGCCGGTGACGTCGACGGCCTGCGCGAAGATCTCCGCCTGGCGCATGCCGTTCTGACCGGTGGTCGCATCCAGCACCAGCAGGCACTCGTCGATCGGGCTCTGCTTCTCGATGACCCGCTTGACCTTGGCCAGCTCGTCCATCAGGCCGACCTTGTTGTGCAGCCGCCCGGCGGTGTCGATGAGCACGACGTCGACCTCGCCCTCGGCGCCCGCCTTCACCGCGTCGAACGCCACGGCCGCCGGGTCGGCGCCCTCCTTGTCGGAGCGCACCGTCGGCACACCGACGCGGGCGCCCCAGGTCTCCAGCTGATCCGCCGCGGCGGCGCGGAAGGTGTCCGCCGCGCCCAGGATGACGTCCTTGTCCTCGGCCACCAGCACGCGGGCCAGCTTGCCGACGGTGGTGGTCTTGCCGGTGCCGTTGACGCCGACGACCATGATGACGGCCGGGCGGTCGCCGACCCGGGTGCCGGCAATGCGGCGGTCCATGTCCGGACCGACCTGCGCCAGCAGCTCTTCGTGCAGCCAGCGCTCGAGTTGTTCGCTGCTGGGCGCACCCTCAACCTGCACTCGACGTTTCAGCCCGTCGACGATCTCGGTGGTGGCCGCGACGCCGAGGTCGGCGCCGAGCAGGGTGTCCTCGACCTCTTCCCAGACCGCGTCGTCCAAGCGGTCGCCCGAGAGCGCGGAGAGCAGGCCCTTGCCGAGCGCATTGTTGGAGCCGGCCAGCCGCGAACGCAGTCGCGTCATACGACCGCGCGCCGACTCGGGGCGTTCGATCCCCGGCTCGGCCGGAGCTTCGGCCAACGCCGGTTCGGCGGCGGCGAGGTCCGCCTCGGTCGGCGCTTGGTCGGCCGGCGTTGCGGTCTCGGCAGCCGGTGGTTCCTCCTGCTGCGGTGCGGGCGGCTGGGGCGCTCCGCCCTTCCCGGTGTCGATCGTCGCCGTGCTGCTCGGCTTGTAGGTATTGGCGCCGCGGGTCTTCGCCTCCCGCGCGGGCGGCGGGGCTACCGGCGGCGCCGACTTCTTACCGCCACCGCGCAGATAGCCGACGAGCAGGCCGAGACCGGCGAGGACGACGACCGTGATGATGACAAGGATTTCCCAGAGCTGGTCCACGCCGGACATCATCCCAAATCGCTCAGCGGTCCGGGCGCGGTGTCACCCCCCGGGTGCGGCGATCGCGCCGCCGGCGCGGATCGCCCGGCGTGTCACTCCGCCGAGTGGCCGGAGTCGGACTCCGCGCCGGTGTCGGCCTCCACCTTCCCCCGTCGCCGCTCGGTCACCGAGCTGACCATGCCATCGGCCCGCTCGGTCAGGAGTTCACGGCCCTCGCGTCGAGCGGGCACGGCGACCAGGCCGATCACCGTCCCTGCGAGCGCAACACCGACAACGAGCGCCAGGATCAACCACACCATGGCTCGATTGTCGCGTCCGAAGCTGTGATTTCCAAAGCAAAACCCTTGGTATGGCGCGGCGATTCGCCGACTTGCCGCCCGAGTCGTCGAGGAAGGTGCGCCACCCTGCGCCCTTCGTTACCCTCGTCCGGACGCACCCCGACCAGAAGGATCATCCCGTTGACCAACTATCCGAACGACCCCAACCAGCCCGGCGGCTACGGCGAGCAGCCCAAGGAGGGCTCCGGCGACGGCTCGGGATATCCGCAGTACGGCGCACCGCAGGGTGATCCCCAGTACGGCGCACCCCAGGGTGGCCCGCAGTACGGCGCACCCCAGGGGGATCCCCAGTACGGCGCACCTCAGGGCACGCCGCAGTACGGCGCCGCACCCTACGGTTCCCCGCAGTACGGCGCCCCGCAGCAGGGCGGCCCCTACGGTGCGCCGATGCAGCAGGAGCACGACAAGTCGACGCTGATCCTGGTGCTGGGCATCCTGAGCCTGGTCTGCTGTGGTCTGTTCACGGGCATTCCGGCGATCATCATGGGCCGTCAGGCCATGCAGCAGATCGACTCCTCCGGCGGCATGCTGACCGGTCGCGGCAAGGTCCAGGCCGGCTTCATCTGCGGCATCATCGGCACCGTCTGGACGGTCATCGCGGCCATCGTCCGCCTCGCGGGCTGACGCCATACCCGCGGAAGGGGCCGGTCACCGTCTCGGTGACCGGCCCCTTTTGCGATGGTCGCAGCCGGATGCCGTCAGGCCTGGTAGAGCCAGTGCCCCCAGGGCGTCCAGCGGAAGACGGTGAAGGCGATCATGACGGTCGCGAAGATCGCGGTCGGGACCTTCGGTGTCGTGAGCAGCACCGCGGCGGCATCCCCGCGCGCCCGCCGCATCAGCCAGCGGACGATCAGCGCAGTGCCGACGACCAGGATGAAGACTGCCGCCGCGTTGCTGGTGAGCGCGTCACCGACCCGCCCGCGGGTCAGGTCGTTCATCGCACGCAAACCGCCGCACAACGGGCACGGGGCACCGGTGAGCGACAGGAACGGACAGAAACCGTAGGACCCGGACCGGTGCGGGTCGTAGAAGTGCAGCAGCGTCATCGCACCGGCGCCGCCGACCGCCGCCAGCAGCGGTCCACGGATCCGTCGCTCGAGTGGCACGTCGTCCGCCGCCGGCGCCCGGTGCAGTTCGCTGGTGGTCACTCCCCCAGGTTAGGTCACCGCCCGCCCGGGGCGGTCAGCCCGAATGGCCACCGAGCAGCTTCAGGAACGGCGTCACCTCGGCGGGTACGTCGACCCCGGAGTCGCGGCCGGCGGTCGTCGGGGTGAACCCGGCGACGGCGTCACCGCCGCTGGAGACCACGTGCGCGGCGAGCTCGGCCGCCGCGCGACCGGCGCGAGTGGCCAGGTCACGGCCGGCCGCACCGCCACCGAAGTCCTCGGTGGCGGCGAAGACACCCGTCGGCATCACGACGGCGCGCAGGTGACTGAGCAGCGGACGCAGCGCGTGGTCCAGCACCAGCGAGTGCCGGGGCGTGCCGGCCGTGGCGGCGATGATCACCGGCATACCGTTGAGCGCGTCGGCGTCCAGCGCGTCGAAGAACATCTTGAACACGCCGCTGTAGCTGGCCGCGAACACCGGTGTCACCACGACCAGCCCGTCGGCCGCGGAGACCGCACGCCGCAACTCGTCCAGGCGCGCCGTCGGCATACCCGCTGTCGCCATCATGGTGGCCAGATCCACTGCGTATTCACGCAATTCGTAGGTCCGCAGGTCGACCGCCTCGCCGCGTGCGCTCACCTCGGCGGCGACCGCCCCGGAGATCTGGTCGGCCAGCAACCGGGTGCTGCTGGGCTGGCTCAGCCCGGCGGTCAGCACGACCACACGGCGCGTCATACCGCAGCCTCCTGCTCCAGACCGGCGGTGGCGCTGATCACCTTGCGGTGCGGCGAGTCGGGACCTTCGGCCACGAGCGACGCGTGCGTGGGCGGGTTGCTGGGCACGTGCGACGGACGCCGCGCCTCGAACTCGCGCCGCAGCACCGGCACGACCTGCTTGCCCAGGATGTCGATCTGCTCCAGCACCACGTCCAACGGCAGGCCGGCGTGGTCGACCAGGAACAGTTGACGCTGGTAGTCACCGACGTAGTCGGCGAAGCCCAGCGTGCGCTCGATGACCTGCTCGGGCGTGCCGACGGTCAGCGGGGTGTCGCGGGTGAAGCTCTCCAGCGACGGGCCGTGCCCGTAGACCGGTGCGTTGTCGAAGTAGGGCCGGAAGATCCGCTTGGCCTCCGCCTCGGTCTCCGCCATGAAGATTTGCCCGCCCAGGCCGACGATGGCCTGCTCGGCGGCGCCGTGCCCGTAGTGCTCGAAACGCTGCCGGTAGAGCCGCACCATTGCCTGGGTGTGCTCCTTGTTCCAGAAGATGTTGTTGTGGAAGAACCCGTCACCGTAGAACGCGGCCTGCTCGGCGATCTCGGGGCTGCGGATCGAGCCGTGCCACACGAACGGCGGCACGCCGTCCAGCGGCGCCGGCGCGAGCGTGTAGCCGTGCAGCGGTGTGCGGAACTCGCCCTCCCAGTCCACCGACTTCTCCCGCCACAGGCGGCGCAGCAGGTGGTAGTTCTCGACGGCGAGCGGGATACCCTTGCGGATGTCCTTGCCGAACCACGGGTAGACCGGGCCGGTGTTGCCGCGGCCGAGCATCAGGTCGGTGCGACCGCCCGAGAGGTGCTGCAGGTAGGCGTAGTCCTCCGCCAGGCGCACCGGGTCGTTGGTGGTGATCAGCGTGGTGGCGGTGGACAGTTGGAGGTTCTCGGTCTGCGCCGCGATGTGGCTCAACAGGATCGGCGGGTTGGCCGGCGCGGCGAACGGCGGGTTGTGGTGCTCACCGGTGGCGAAGACGTCCAGCCCCACCTCCTCCGCCTTCGTGGCGATGGCGACCATCGACTGCACGCGCTCGGCCTCGGTCGGCGTGCGGCCGGTCGTCGGGTCCTCCGTGACGTCACCGATGGTGAAGACGCCGAACTGCATGTGGCTCACTCCCTGCTGTCTGGATGCTTCTCGCGAAGTACCTCAAATTTTAACTAACTGGTCATGTCAACGGGGACACCGCCTGCGCTATTCCCTGCGCCATACCTCTTCGTCATACCCGATGCCCCCCAGCACCGAGCGGACAACAAACGCACCGAGCGGACAGGAAAATGACCGTGTTTCAGCCGGTTTTTCGTGTCCGCTCGATGCAGATCGTGTCCGCTCGGTATGCCGCGACGGATCGTGTATGACGACCGGGGCGCTAGATGATCACCCAGAGCAGTGAGGTCAGCCCCAGGCCGACCACCGAGATGATCGTCTCCATCACCGACCACGTCTTCAGGGTCTGCACGATCGTCATACCGAAGTACTCCTTGACCAGCCAGAAGCCCGCGTCGTTGACGTGGGAGAAGAACAGTGAGCCGGCGCCGACCGCGAGCACCACGAGCGCCAGATGGGTCGAGGACAGGCCGACCGCGAGCGGCGCGACGATGCCGGAGGCCGTCACGGTGGCGACGGTGGCCGAACCGGTGGCCACGCGGATCAGCACCGCGATCATCCAGCCGAGCACCAGCGCGGACAGACTGGCCGCGACGGCGATCTTGCCGATGGCGATGCCGGTGCCGCCGTCGAGCAGCACCTGCTTGAAACCGCCCCCGGCGCCGACGATGAACGTGGCGCTGACGATCGGCTTGAGGCTGTCGCTCATCTTCTCGGTGAGCGTGTCGAGGGAGAAGCCGACCGTGGTCCCGAAGGTCACCATCGCCATCAGCACGGCGAGCAGCAACGCGACGACCGGCTCGCCGATGAACTGCAGGAACGGATAGATCCCGTTGCTCGGGTCCATCCAGACGTCGGCGGCCGCGCGGATCAGCATGAGCACGACCGGGAAGAGGATGGTCGCGATCGTCCAGCCGAACGTCGGCCGACGGGTCGCCCGCTGCGCGCCGTCGGCCGGCGCCGCCTCGACACTGTCCTGGGTCGGGTCGACGCCGGTGCTGCCCACCAGGTTGCCGCCGGCGCCGGCCGCGCCGATCGGCACCATGCGGGCGGCGAGGATCGCGAAGAGCGGTCCGGCGATGATCACCGTCGGTATGGCGATCAGCAGGCCGATCGCCAGGGTGGTGCCGACGTCACCGTGCAGGTTGGCGATCGCGGCGAGCGGACCCGGGTGCGGCGGGATGAAGCCGTGCAATACCGACAGGCCCGCGAGCGCCGGTATGGCGAGGGTCATCGCCGGCTTCTTGGAGCGTTTGATCGCCAGCATCACCACGGGGATCAACAGCACGAGCCCGATCTCGAAGAACATCGGGATGCCGATGATGAACGCGATGAGGGCCATCCGCCAGGGCAGGGCACCATTGCCGCCGGTGAGGATCTTGTCGACGATCTCGTCGGCCCCGCCGGAATCGGCGAGCAGCTTGCCGAGCATGGCACCCAGCACGATGAGCACGCCGACGTTGCCCAGGACCGCCCCGACGCCGGTCTCGAACGAGCCGGCGACGTTCTCCAGGCTGATGCCGGAGCCGATGCCGACCACCAGGCAGCCGATGGTGAGGGCGAGGAAGCCGTGCATCTTCATCTTGATGATGAGCGCCACGATGATCGCGATGCCGATCACCGTGACGATCAGGGCCTGGGTGTCGTGACCGGCCCAGGGCTCGTGGATCTTCTTGATGGTGTCGTCGGCCGCGGCCAGGGACACCGGATGGAGCGCTGTTGTCATGAATCTCTCCGCTTATGAGGGGTTGTGCGCCGGGTCGAGTGCTGCGCAGAACGCAGCGGCGTTGCGCGTGACTTCGGCCCAGCGGGCATGCTCGACATCGGCCGGTGCGACCACCGACGTGCCTGCGGTCACCGCCAGCGCGCCCGCGTCGAGGAAGGCGAGGGCATTGCCCGCGTTGATGCCGCCGGACGGGACCAGCGGCACGTCGGGGAACGGACCGTGCAGATCCGAGAGGTATGTCGGGCCGACCGCCCGCGCCGGGAAGATCTTGACGACGTCGGCACCGAGCGCAACCGCGGTCATCACCTCGCTGGGGGTCAGCGCCCCCAGCACCGCGGCGGCACCGGCTCGGTGGGCGACCTGGACGATGTCACCGGCGTCCCGACCGAGCCCGGGTGTGACGACGAACCGGGCGCCCGCTTCCAGGGCCGCCCGCGCATGGTCGGCACTGGTCACCGTCCCGGCGCCGACGAAGGCGCCGGTGCGTGCAGCGGCCGCCGCGGCGCCCCGCAGCAGGTCGGTCAGTCCGGGCGTGGTGAAGGTCAGCTCGAGGACCCGGATGCCGCCGGCCGACAGCGCCTCGGCCAGCGCGACGACATCGTCGATGCGCGGCGCCCGCACGATCGACAGGACCCGATCTCGTGCCAGCGCCTCCAGCACTCCTGCCGCGTTGTCACTCACAGTGCTCGTGTCCCTTCGTCGGTCCGGCGCAGTGCGCGCCCTGGAAGTTGATCGGTCCGCTGCCCGGACTCCATGACGGCCACGCCGTTGACCAGCACCCAGTCGATGCCGGTGGCCTGCTGGCGGGGCTGCTCGAACGTCGCCGTGTCCTGGATCACGTCCGGGTCGAGGAGCACCAGGTCCGCGGCATACCCCTCACGCACCAGACCGCGCCGGTCCAGCCGCAGCCGGGATGCGGGGCGCCCGGTGAAGTGATGGATGCAACCGACCAGATCGAGCACGCCGAGCTCCCGGACGTAGTGCGCGAGGTAGCGCGGGAAGGTGCCCCACGCCCGCGGGTGCGGGCGATCGCCGACGAGGATCGCGTCGGAACCGCCGCAGTGCGTGCGGTGCCGCATGAGCGTCTGCACGTTCTCCTCGTGGCCCACGTGCTGCAGGATCGTGGTCGCCAGGCGGTCCCGGACGAGCAGATCGAAGAAGACATCCGTGGCGGATCGGCCTGATGCCGCGGCGATCTCGGCGATCGTGTGCCCCACGGTGTCACCGAGCGAGGGGTCGCCGACACCGCTGATCTGGATGGTCCGCCAGTCGGTGACGCACCCGTGGCAGCCGTCGGTGCCGACCTGCTCGATCTCGTGGCCGATCCTGGCCCGGACGGCCGGGTCGCCCAGGCTGCGCAGCAACGCCGCCGGGCCACCGGTCGTCGCCCAGCTGGGCAGGATCGCGCTCAATGTCGTCGAACCGGGCAGGTAGGGGTAGGAGTCCAGCGTGATGTCGACGCCGTCGTCGAGTGCGTGGTCGATCAGCCGCAGCAGGTCACCGGCACGACCCTTGTTGGGCTCGAAGTTCATCGTCGCGTGCGTCAGGTGCAACGCACAGCCGGCCGCGCGGCATACCTCGATCATCTCGGCATACGCCGCGAGTGCGCCGGCGCCGTAGGAGCGGTGATGCGGACTGTAATAGCCACCCCTGTCCGCGACCACGCCGAGTAGCTCCACCAGCTCTGCGTCATCGGCGAACATGCCTGGTGGATAAGTCAATCCGCTGCTCATGCCGACCGCGCCCTCGTCCAGGCCGGACGCGAGCAGCTCCTTCATCCGGCGCACCTGCTCCGGCGTCGCCCGCACGTCGTCCGGCCCCACCACCATCAGGCGCAGGGTCCCCTGGGGCACCAGATAGGCGGCGTTGCAGGCGATGCCGCGGTCCAGGCGGTCCAGGTACTCCCCCACGGTGGCCCAGTCGTAGTCGAAGCCGGCCGGGTCACCGTTCCAGCCGGCGATCTGCCAGCGCAGGACGTCGCGCGTCGTGTCGTCGATCGGCGCGAAGGACAGGCCGTCCTGGCCGAGGACCTCCAGGGTCACGCCCTGACTGACCTTGGCGGTGTGGTCGGGCGTGGCGAGCAGTTGGACGTCGGAGTGGGCGTGCATGTCGATGAAGCCGGGCGCGAGCACGCGGCCACCGGCGGCCACGACACGGCGTGCCGCACCGGCTGCGTGCCCGTCCCGGTGAATGCCGGTGATCACGCCGTGTTCGACGGTGACGTCGGCGTCGTACGCCCGCTCGCCGGACCCGTCGATCACGCGGGCGCCCCGGAACAGCCAATCCGCAGTCATGACAATGGTTCTCAGAACCAGGTGCGCAGCAGATCGACGACCACCGGGTCCTCCGCGTCGGCGTCGTCGATGACCGGCACGAGAACCCACTTGTCCAGTGCCGTGCACGGGTGGGACAGCCCGAGCCGGAGCTCGTCGCCGATGCGCACCGGCGCAGCAGCGTCGGCGTCGAAGCGCAGGAAGCCGTGCTGGTCGTTGAGGGCGGTCACCTCGATCCCGTCCAGCTGGGTGACCTGGTCGCCCGCGGTCCGGGGGCGCAGCAACTGCACCTCCGGCAGCCCTTCGTCGAAGGGCAGATCGCGTTTGCCCCCATCGAAGATCGCCAGACCGGGTTCGGGCTGGGAACTGACGCGCACCCATCCGTGCATCGCGGCACGCACGGTCGGGCCGGCGGTACGCGGGTGCTGGCCGAGCGGCGAGATCCCACGGTAGAAGCCGTCGTCGTGCACGACATACGCACCGCTGCGCAGCACCACCCGGGCGCCGGCGTCGGCGAACGGGCGCAGCACCTCATCGACCACATCGAAGTAGGCGCTGCCACCGGCGGTGATGACCGGTGTGATGCCCTCCGGGTAGCGACCGCCGTCGAGCAGGTCCTGGTGCACCTGCGCCAGATCCCGCAAGTAGGACGCCACCACCTCGAGCGCCTGGTCGTCGGCGGTGTGCGCGAGCGCGCCCTCGTATCCGGCGACCCCGGCCAACAGCAGGTATGGCGAATCTGCCACCGCTGCAGCGGTTTCCAGAGCGGTCCGCAGATCCCGAGCTCCGGTGCGGCCACCGGTGCCGCCGCGTTCGACGAGCACGCGCAACGGCGGTCGGGGACCGGCATCGGCGGCATGCGCCTCGAGGGCCTCGTGCATGAGCTGGACGGTCCGCACCGCGTCGGCCCATACGTAGATCTCGTCCTGCGTATGCGCTGCGAGCTCGTCGACGATCCACCGCAGCGACAACGGTGAGATCACCGCATTGGCGACCATCACCCGCGGCATGCCGAAGGCCCTGGCCACCGCGAGCTGCGGCAGGTTGGCGACGGTGATGGCCCACGCACCGGCGTCCAGCTGTTGTTGCCACAGCGCGGGCGCCATCGTCGTCTTGCCGTGCGGCGCGAGGTCGAATCCCCTGTCGGCACACCAGGATGCGAGCGCAGCTATGTTGTGATCGAGTGCGGGCCGCGACAGCGTCAGCAGCGGGGTCGGAAACTCGGACAGCCGCGGCCGCCGCGCGCGCAGCTCGGCGACGGTGAGGCCCCAGAAGTCCGGTGACATTCCCTTGTGCTGCCAGTCGACGCGCTCTCCCGAGAGCCTCTCCCATGCCGCGCGATCCATGCCCTACCTCTCGTCGTTGCGTATTACGCAACGAACATTGCGTGATGTGTTGTCCTTGTGTAGCATCGCCGCCGAGACAACGTCAAGAGCTCCAGGATGCCCCGGGGGAAGGTGCTGCACGGTGACGACGAACGCATCGGCGCGGGTGCTGTGCCTCGGTGAGGCGATGGTCGTCCTGCGTCCGCACCTGTCCGGTGGTCTCGTGGGGTCGACCCTGTTGCACCGCTCGGTCGGCGGCGCCGAGGCGAATGTCGCGGGCGCACTGGCCGCCCTCGGCATACCGGTGAGTTGGGTCTCCCGGCTGGGACGTGATCCGTTCGGCGACGTCGTCGAAGGTGACCTGCGGGCACGCGGGGTCACCGTCCTGGCCGAACGCGACGACGCACGGCCGACCGGCGTCTATCTGAAGGACGCCGATGCCGCCGGAAGCCGGATGTACTACTACCGCAACGGTTCTGCGGCCGCGACCATGGATGCTCGACTGCTCGGCGACCCGATGGTGGCCGAGGCGCTCCGCGGCTGCGACATCGTGCACACCTCCGGGATCACCGCGGGCATCCTGGGTTCCGACAGCGACTTGCTCGGCCGGCTGATCACCGCGCGGAACACCGACGGCTTCGCCCTCAGCGTCGACCTCAACTGGCGGCCGGCGCTGTGGCGAGGCCGGGCATCGGACAACCTGCTGACGCTGCTGCGTGCCGCCGACATCGTGCTGCTCGGCGCCGACGAGGCCGAAGCGGCGCTCGGTGTCAGCTCGCCCACGGCGGTGCGCGAACTGCTGGGCCCACGAGCACGGATCGTCATCAAGTCCGACGCGCACGTGGCCACCGAGCTCGACCCGGACGGCACCAGCACTGCCGTCCCCGCGCTGCGGGTCGAGGTCGTCGAGCCGGTCGGCGCCGGCGACGGGTTCGCCGCCGGCTATCTGGCCGGCCTGCTGTCGGGGTATGACGCCACGCAGCGGCTCCGCCTGGGACACCTCAGCGCGGCGTGCGTGCTCGCCGTGCCCGGCGACCACGCCACGGAGCTGCCCGGCCCCGCCATACGCCACACGCTGGCGACCGCGAGCGACCCTGACTGGAGCGCGACGTCGGTGAGCGCGCAGGGCATCTGCTCTCCCGCACTGCAGATCGTCCAGGAGCGGACATGAGCCAGAGCCTCGCGCGTGCACTGCAACTGCTCAGCGAACTCGCCGGCGGCGGACGGTCGCTGGACGAACTGGCCGACTCGCTCGGCGTGCACAAGACCACCGTGCTGCGGCTCCTGCGCACGCTGGAGGAGGATCGCTTCGTCCGCCGCGACGCCAATCACCGGTTCTTCCTCGGGTCGCGACTGTTCGAGCTCGGCTCGAGTTCCTTGGCACAACACGCGATCCGGGACATCGCGCTACCGCATCTGGAGCGGCTCGGTCGCGAAACCGGCGGGCAGGCGATTCATCTCGCGGCATACGAGGACACCAAGGCGATCTACATCGCCAAGGTGGAGAGCACCAGCTCGGTGCGGATGTATTCGCGGGTCGGCCTGGTCGCGGCACTGCATGCCACCGCCGTCGGCAAGGTGCTCGCCAGCGAGCTGCCGGAGCGTCAACTCGCACATGCTCTGGCGGCCACCGACTTCCACGCCTTCACCGCCCGGACCATCACCACGCCGGACGCCTACCGCGCCGAGCTGGCCAAGGTCCGCGCACGGGGCTGGTCGGAGGACTCGGCCGAACACGAGGACTTCATCAACTGCATCGGCGCACCGATCCGCGACGGCGCGGGCCGGATCATCGCGGCAGCATCGATCTCCGTGCCCGACGTCATCCTGAGCCGGGACGAGGTGCACGCGTTGCTCCCAGCGCTGCACCGCGCCACGGCTGCCATCGAAACCGACTGGACCACCACCGAAAGGAACTGAGAATGCCCCTGCAGCAGATCACCACCGACAAGGCACCGATCCCGGCGGCCCCCTACTCCCAGGGTGTCGTCAAGAACGGCATCGTCCAGGTCTCCGGCCAGACCGGGGTCGATGCCGCCACCGGCAAGCTCGCAGAAGGCCTGACCGCGCAGACCCAGCAGACCTTCGCCAACCTCGACGCCATCCTCACCGCGGGTGGCGCCTCGTGGGAGGACGTGGTGTCGGTGCGCGTCTACCTGACGGACCCGAAGGACTTCGCGGAGATGAATGCCGCGTACGAGAGCTTCCTGCGCGACCGGCTCGGCCCGGACGCCGTCCTGCCCTGTCGCACCACCACGATGCTGGCGCTGGCCAAGCCCGAGTTGCTCGTCGAGATCGACGCCATGGCCGTCCTGGGCTGAGTCCGATCGCCCTGCTCCTCGTATGACGGGTGGGTTGCTCCAGCCGTCGCCAGACCGCTCACCTCCTTGCCGACCGGACACCAAAACCACTGACAGGACACGAAAATCGGGCCGATTCGGCCCGATTTTGGTGTCCTGTCAGTGCGTTACGTGTCCCCTCGGCGAAAGAGGACGGTGGGCCTCAGCTCAGCGACGACAACGCCGGTATGCCGGAATCCTCGACCGTCTTGCCTTCGGTCACGCTGTGCGTGGTCTCCACCTGCACTCCGCCACCGGGCAGTACGTCCTTGATCCGCTGGGACACGACCGTCGTCACACCGTCGCCGCGCATGCTGACGCCATACAGCGCGTCGGCGACCTCCATGGTGCGTTTCTGGTGGGTGATCACGATCAGCTGGCTGGAGTCGCGCAACTCCTCGAAGAGGGTGATGAGGCGGCCCAGGTTGGCGTCGTCGAGCGCTGCCTCGACCTCGTCCATGATGTAGAACGGGCTGGGGCGGGCCTTGAAGATCGCCACCAGCAACGCCACCGCGACCAGTGAACGCTCGCCACCGGACAGCAACGACAGCCGCTTGATCTTCTTGCCCGGCGGGCGGGCCTCGACCTCGATGCCGGTGGTCAACATGTTGCTCGGATCGGTCAGCGTGATGCGCCCGTCACCGCCCGGGAAGAGCCGGCTGAAGACGCCCTCGAACTCCCGCGCCGTGTCCTCGAACGCCTCGCTGAACGCCTGCTCGACCCGCTTGTCGACCTCGGCGACGATGTCGAGCAGGTCCTCCTTGGACTTCTTCAGGTCCTCCAACTGCTCGGTGAGGAACTTGTGCCGTTCCTCCAGCGCCGCGAACTCCTCCAGCGCCAACGGGTTGACCCGGCCGAGCTGGCTGAGCTTGCGCTCGGCGGACCGCAACCGCTTCTCCTGCACCTCACGCACGAACGCGATCGGCTCCGGCAGGTCGTCCGGGTCGTCGTCGGGCCCCGGCACGTGCGGGATCAGCTGGTGCGGACCGAACTCCTCGACCAACACCTCCGGGTCGATGCCGTGCTCCTCGACCGCCTTGGTCTGCAGGGTCTCGATCCGCAGCCGTTGCTGCGCCCGCGCGACCTCGTCCCGGTGCACGGTGTCGGTCAGCTCGCGCAGCTCGTCCCCGACCGCGGTCACCCGCGCCCGCTCCTCCTTCAGCGCCGTGTCCAGCTCGCCCTTGATCCGGTCGGCCTCCGCACGACGCGCCGCCGCGACCTCGAGCAGCTGCGCCACGACGCCGACCGCGTGCCCGGCGCCGGTCTGCACCGCGGCCGCGACGCGCGCGTCGCGAGCGCGACGCTCCCGGCGGGCACGCGCACGCTCTCGTGCCTCGATCTCCGAACGCGCAGCGGACTCAAGGGATTTGGCGCGATCGGCAAGCGACTTCGCCCGCTCCTCCCGGGTCCGCAACGACAACCGCTGCTCCGTCTCGGCGCTGCGGGCGGCGGCGGCCTCGGCCGCCAGCCGGTCACGTTCGTCGGTGGTCGGCTCCTCCTCCGAGGGCTCTTCCAACGCGGCAGCCAGTCGCTGCTCCAGATCGGCCAGCTCCTCACGGCCGGCCGCCAGCTGCTTCTCGGCCTCGGCATGCTGCAACTGCAGCCGCTCACGCTCCGCCTTGGCGCCGCGCATCACCTGTCCGAGCTGACTGAGCTGCTCCGCGACGGCCGACATCCGGGCATCGGACTCGTTGAGCCGCTCGAGGGCGGCGTCGACGTCGGCGCTCAGCTCGACGGCCTTCGCCCGCGCTTGTTCGGCGGCGAACTGTGCCTTCTCCCGCCGGTGGGTCGCCTGCTGAACGTGCTCACGGGTCTCGTCCACTGCCGACTGGATCTCCAGCAGGCTGGGTGCTCCGGCCGAGCCGCCGCGGACGAATCCCGCGGCATACACGTCGCCATCGCCGGTGACGGCAATGACCCGATCTCCAAGGGTCGCAACGGTTTTCGCAACGTCGACGGAGTCCACCAGCGCGACCCGGTCGAGCAACGCTTCCACGGTTGGTTGTATGTCGGCAGGTGCGCCCACGACCTCGCGTGCCCACCGAGCACCGGGCGGCAGCTGCGGCCAGGAGTCGGTGCTCTCCGCGGTCGCACCGCGGAAGAGCATCCCGGCTCGACCGGCGTCGTCCGTGCGCAACGTCTGCACCGCCTCGGCGGCCTGGTCGAACGAATCGGCGACCACGGCGTCTGCCGCCCAGCCCAGCGCCGCGGCGATCGCTGCTTCATGGCCGTCCTCGACCGACACCAGCTCGGACACCGAGCCGCGCAATTCGCTGGCTCCCTCGGCGCCGAGCAGATGGGCGGCACCGTCCTTGCGCCGCAGGCTCAGCTCGAGCGCCTCCAGCCGCGCCTGGTGACCGGTGCGCTCACGCTCGGCGGTGCGTTCCTCTTCGCGGGCGGCCTCGAACGCCTCCTTGACGGCGTCGAGCTTGCCCTGCGCCTCCTCATAGGCGGTGTCGAGGTCCTCCTCGCCGGCCTCGTCCTGTGCGATGGTCGCTTCGAGCGCCGCGAACTCCTTCTCGGCACGCGTGGACCGCTCGACGACCTCCGCCATACTCGCCGTCAACCTGCCGAGTTCGGACTCGCGTGCCTCGGTGCGGCTGCGGCGAGCACCGACCTGGCCCTCCAGCTTGGCCAGACCCTCCCGGCGGTCCGCGGCAGCCCGCGCCAGTTTGGTCAGCCGCTGCTGCTCGGCCTGGTGCGCCTGCTCCAGGTCGGCACGCCGCTCAGTGGCCTGCTCGAGCGCAACCTTCGCCCGCGCGATCTGCTGCTGCAACTCGTCGTGCTCGTCGCGCACCGTGGCCGCCTGCTGCTGCAGCTGCTCGGGGCTGCGGCCCGAGCGGGACTCCTCGTGCTGGTCGTCCTCGGACAACAAGCGCACCCGTTCGGCAGCCAGGGAGGCCGTCGCTTCGATGCGTTCCTTGAGCGAGGACAGCCCGAACCACTGCTCCTGCGTCTTGGTCAGCGCCGGCGCGATCTGGGCTGCCTCGTGCTCGAGCTGCTCCAGTCTCGCCTTCGCCGCGGCCAGCGACCGCTCGACGGACTTCTGCCGCTCCAGCAGGGCGGTCTCGTCGGCGACCTCCTGCTCGAGGTTGCTGGTCAGCTGCGCGAGGTCGTCGGCCAGGAGCCGCAACCGGGCGTCGCGGACGTCGGCCTGGATGGTCGCGGCTCTACGGGCGGTCTCGGCCTGCCGGCCGAGCGGGCCGAGCTGGCGGCGGATCTCAGTGGTGAGGTCGGTGACCCGGGCGAGGTTGGCCTCCATTGCGTCCAGCTTGCGCAGTGCGCGCTCCTTGCGCTTGCGGTGCTTGAGGACGCCGGCCGCCTCCTCGATGAAGCCGCGCCGCTCCTCGGGGGTGGCGCGCAGCACCGCGTCGAGCTGTCCCTGCCCGACGATGACGTGCATCTCGCGGCCGATGCCGGAGTCGGACAGCAATTCCTGGATGTCGAGCAGCCGGCAGGACGTGCCGTTGATGGCGTATTCGGAGCCGCCGCCCTTGAACATGGTGCGGCTGATCGTCACCTCGGTGTAGTCGATCGGCAGCGCACCGTCGGAGTTGTCGATCGTCAGGGTCACCTCGGCGCGACCCAGCGGCGCGCGGCCGGCGGTGCCGGCGAAGATGACGTCCTCCATCTTGCCGCCGCGCAGGCTCTTGGCGCCCTGCTCCCCCATCACCCAGGCGAGCGCGTCGACGACGTTGGACTTGCCCGAACCGTTGGGCCCGACGATGCAGGTGATGCCCGGCTCGAGCTTCATCGAGGTCGCCGAGGCGAAGGACTTGAAGCCCTTCAGGGTCAGGCTCTTGACGTACACGAGCTGGCTGGCTCCTCTGCGGTGGTATGACGACCCGGCCACTCTACTTGGCGGCACGCCGCGCGCCGCGGAACAACCGGTCGGGTGGCCTGGCCGCCGTACCAAAGTCTCCCCAGGGCAGAGAACGGCCCGCCACCCCCGGCCCACGCCGTACCAAAGTCTCCCCAGGGCAGAGAACGGCCCGCCACCCCCGGCCCCCGCCGTACCAAAGTCTCCCCAGGGCAGAGAACGGCCCACCACCCCCCGGCCCCGACGGGCCAGCAGGTCAGGAAAGCAACCAGGTCAACTCAGGGCCAGCTTCATCCCGGCATGACTGTGCACGAAGCCCAGCGACTCGTAGAACCGTATGGCGCCCTCGCGCTGCAAATCGCTGGTCAGCTGCACCAGCACGGCGCGCTTCTGCCTCGCGAGCCCGATGACGAATTCGAAGAAGACCCGGCCGACGCCCCGGCCGCGCAGCGCCTCGGCGATCCGCACCGCTTCGATCTGCGCCCGCAGCGCACCACCACGGGACAGGCTGCGCACGAAGCCGAGCTGCAGGGTGCCGACCACGGCGTCGCTCTCGTCCAGCAGCACCACCAGGTGCTCGGTCGGGTCGGCGGCGATGGTCGCGAAGGCCTCGTCATACACGGTGGTCGCCCCCGCCTCGCGCTCCCGACCCAGCACGTCGTCCGCGAGCAAGGCCACGATCGCCGGCACGTGGTCTGCCGTCGCCTCCGCCACCCGGATGCCGGGCAGACCCGGCAACGGCACTGGCACCCCACCGCGAGTGACGGCTTCTGCACCGAGCGACGGTCCGATCGCGCCGTCACTCGAGGCGGAAGCCGTCACGCGGGAAGAGTTGCGCGGTCGGTCAGGACGATCGGGTCGCCATCGGTGATCGCGATCGTGTGCTCCGAGTGCGCACCGCGGGAGCCGTCGGCCGAGCGCAGCGTCCAGCCGTCGGGGTCGGTGTAGATCTCGTCGGTGTCGCGCATGAACCACGGCTCGATGGCGATCACCAGGCCGGGGCGCAGCTTCATGCCGCGGCCCGCGCGCCCGTCGTTGGCCACGTGCGGGTGGCCGGGCCTGGTGCGCCCCACGCCGTGGCCGCCGAACTGGGTGTTGACCGTGTAGCCCGCCGAGCGCGCCACGTCGCCGATGGTGGCGGAGATGTCACCGAGCTTGTTGCCGGTGCGGGCGACGTCGATCGCAGCCGCGAGCGCCTTCTCGGTCGTGTCGATGATGCGCAGATCCTCGGGGTCGGGCGTGCCGACGACCACGGACAGTGCGGAGTCGGAGACCCATCCGTCGACGCTGGCGGCGAAGTCCACGGACAACAGGTCGCCGTCGCGCAGCGTGTAGTCGTGCGGCAGCCCGTGCAGCACGGCGTCGTTGACACTGGTGCACAGCACCTTGCCGAACGGCATCGCGCCGAAGCTGGGGTGATAGTCGATGTAGCACGACTGCGCACCCGCGTCGCGAATCATCTTGTGCGCCAACGCATCCAGCTCGAGCAGGTTGACGCCGACAGCGGCGGCGTCGCGCAGCGCGCTCAGCACGGACGCCACGAAACGGCCGGCGGGCCGCATCGCCTCGATCTCGGAGGGGGACTTGAGTTCGATCACCAGGACACCGTATGCCGAGCGCGGACCGGGTGCCGCATCGCGGCCGAGGGATATCCTGGAAGGGGAACGGGCAAGGCTGCCGAACCTGCTGGTCCATCTGCTCCACGCGGCAACCTCGTGCTCCACCCGCGAGGTGATCGACATGCTCCTGTACGGCGTCGCAGCGGTCCTGATCGGCGTGACCCTGCTGGTCATCGAGGCCCACGTCACCACTGCCGGTGTGTTCGGTGTCGCCGGCATCCTGGCCACCGCCGGCGGGATCGCGGTGATCCTCACCGCCTCGGGCGCGTCATGGTGGGTGACGGTCCCGATCGCGGCACTGCTGGCCGTCGCGGGACTCTTCGCGCTGGTGGTGGTGGCCCGCGAAGTCATCGTGGCGGGCAGCCAGGAGCCGCGCACCGGACCGACGGCGCTGATCGGCCGCAAGGCCGTGGTGCGTTCGTGGTCGGGCCGCGACGGTCAGGTCGCGGTCGACGGTGCGCTCTGGCACGCCGAGCTCGTCTACGGCTGGGAGGACCCGTTGCCCGCCCCCGGCGACAAGGTCGTGGTGACCGAGCTCGAGGGTCTGTCGGTGACCGTGCGGCGCCCGCACGCGTGGGAGGTGCTGCCGGTATGGAAGCCGTCATCGCTGTCGTTGTGATCCTGGCCGTCGTCCTCGTCGCACTGCTCGGCTCGTCGGTGCGCATCCTGCGGGAGTACGAGCGCGGCGTCGTCTTCCGGCTCGGCCGGCTGGTCACCATGAAGGACCCGGGCCTGGCGCTGCTCATCCCGGTCGTCGACCGGATGGTGCGTGTCGACCTGCGGATCGTGACGCTCAACGTGCCCGCGCAGGACATCATCACCCGGGACAACGTCCCGGTCCGGGTGACGGCCGTGGCCTACTTCCGGGTGATGGACGCCAACCGGGCGATCGTCGAGGTCGAGAACTTCCTGGCGGCGACCACCCAGATCGCGCAGACCTCACTGCGTGCGGTGCTCGGCAAGGCCGAGCTGGACACGCTGCTGTCGGAGCGGGAACGCCTGAACGAGGACCTGCAGAAGGTCATCGACCAGCAGACCGAGCCGTGGGGCGTCAAGGTGTCCGTGGTGGAGATCAAGGACGTGGAGATCCCCGGCAGCATGCAGCGCGCCATCGCCCGGCAGGCCGAGGCCGAGCGGGAACGCCGCGCGAAGGTCATCAACGCCGAGGGCGAGTTCCAGGCCTCGACCCAGCTGGCCGACGCCGCGGACGTGATGAGCCGCAACCCCACCGCGCTGCAGTTGCGCTACCTGCAAACGCTGATGGAGGTCGGCAGCAACGCCAAGTCCTCGGTCGTCATACCGCTGCCGGTCGACCTGGTGCAGCCCCTGCTCGGACAGCTCACCGGCCACGCCGGCTCCCAGGAGCCGGATGATGGGTCACCGACCCGGCCGTAGTTGTATGGCGGTATGCACTTCTACCGCCCGTCCGAGGGACACCGCCTGGCCCACGACCCGTTCAACTCGATCGTCGCGCCGCGGCCGATCGGCTGGATCGGCTCGGTCGACGCGCAGGGGCGTCGCAACCTGGCGCCATACAGCTTCTTCAACGCCTTGCACTACCGGCCACCACTGGTCGGCTTCTCCAGCAACGGCTGGAAGGGCAGCGTCGCCAACTGTGACGCGACCCGGGAGTTCACCTGGAACCTGGTGACCCGCGAGCTGGCCGAGGTCATGAACGCCACGTCCACCACCCATGACGTCGACGAGTTCGAGGTCGCCGGTCTGGCGGCTGCGCCGTCGACCGAGGTCGCGGCGCCCCGGGTGGCAGCCTCACCGGTCAACTTCGAGTGCCGGGTGACTCAGATCGTGCCGTTGCAGTCGGCGCAGGGCGCCGCCGTCGGCAGCTGGTTCGTGGTCGGCGAGGTCGTCGGCGTCCACATCGACGAGCGGCTGGTCGAGACCGGTGTGTTCGACACGCTCGCCGCCGATCCGCTGCTACGCGCCGGCGGCCCGACGACCTACTACGGCATCACCGGGGACAGCCGACTGGACATGCGCCGCCCGGAGTGACCACTGGTCGCCCGGCGACGTAGCCTGGATCCCGTGACTGTCGCACCAGAAGGCCGCAAGATGCTGCGCGTCGAGGCGCGCAACGCCGAAACGCCGATCGAGCGCAAGCCGGCGTGGATCCGCACCACCGCGAAGATGGGCCCGGCATACACCGGTTTGCACCAGATGGTGAAGAGCCAGGGCCTGCACACGGTCTGCCAGGAGGCCGGCTGTCCCAACATCTTCGAGTGCTGGGAGGACCGCGAGGCGACGTTCCTCATCGGCGGCGATGTGTGCACGCGGCGCTGCGACTTCTGCGACATCGCCACCGGCCGTCCCACCGAGTTGGACATGGACGAGCCGCGGCGCGTGGCCGAGTCGATCCGCGAGATGGACCTGCGCTACTGCACCGTCACCGGCGTCGCCCGCGACGACCAGCCGGACGGCGCTGCCCGCCTGTATGCCGAGACCATCCGGGCGATCCACGAGCTGAACCCCCACACCGGCGTGGAGATCCTGCCGCCGGACTTCGGCGCCAAGCCCGAACTCGTCGGCCAGGTCTTCGAGGCCGGCCCCGAGGTGTTCGCGCACAACCTGGAGACGGTGCCGCGCATCTTCAAGCGGATCCGGCCGGCGTTCACCTACGAGAAGTCGCTGCGGGTGCTCACCATGGCCAAGGAGGCCGGGCTGATCACCAAGTCCAACCTCATTCTCGGCATGGGCGAGGAGGACCACGAGGTCGAGCAGGCGATCCGGGACCTGCACGAAGCCGGCTGCGACATCCTGACCATCACGCAATACCTGCGCCCCTCCCCCAAGCACCACCCGATCGACCGCTGGGTGAAGCCGGAGGAGTTCGTGCGCTGGTCCGACGTGGCCACCGACCTCGGCTTCCTCGGGGTGATGGCCGGTCCGCTGGTGCGCTCGTCATACCGCGCCGGAAAGCTGTATGCCGGTGCGATGGCCCAGCTGGGCCGCCCGCTGCCGGCCCACCTGACACACCTCGCGGCGGCCGCCGAGTCGCCCGCGCGGCAGGAGGCCCCCGCGCTCGTCGAACGCTCGAACGCCGCGTCCGCCTGACGCGCCCGCCGCGCTTCGTGGTCTGCGCCGGACTGACATATCCTGGAAGGCATGTCGACGCAGCCCGAGAAGAAGTCCCGTTTTTCGCGTAAACCCAAGGATCCGGACAACCCCGGGCGGCTGTCGCAGTTCAAGACGCTCTACCAGGCGTCGGTCAAGCACAACCCGAAGATCCCGCTGTGGATGGCGCTGACCTTCGTCGTCACGCTGCTGGTCTTCATGGTCCTGCTGCACTTCATCTGGAGCAGCTGGATCTACACCGCGATCCTCGGTGCGATCATCGGCCTGCTGGCGACCGTGATCGTCTTCGGCCGGCTGGCCGAGCGGGCGGCATACGGGGCACTGGAGGGGCAGGCCGGTGGCACCGGCGCCGCGCTGCAGGGACTGAAGCGCGGCTGGACCTACGACCAGGAGCCGGTGGCTGCCGAGGCCGGTCGTGCGCGTCGTATGTCGGAGCTGTCCAACGCCGCCATGGTGTTCCGCGCCGTCGGCAAGCCGGGCGTCGTGCTGATCGGTGAGGGCCCGAGCGGTGGCGCCCGTAAGCTGCTGGAGTCCGAGCGCAAGCGGGTCAGCCGCGTCGCCGGCCAGGAGGTGCCGGTCCACGTGCTGCGCGTCGGCGCCGGCGACGACACGGTCAAGCTCGGCGAGCTGGCCAAGACGATGAAGAAGCTGCCCAAGACGCTCACCGACGCCGAGGTGCAGGCCGTGACCAAGCGGTTGCGCGCCCTGGGCGCCGCCAAGCCGCCGATCCCCAAGGGCATGGACCCGCGCAACGCTCCCCGGATGGACCGCAAGGCGCTCCGCGGGCGCTGAGCCCTGCGGGACAGGTCTCGAGCGCGATTCAGCGGATCCGGCGCAGCACCGTGCCGGCGAAGCGGTCGTGCAGGCCGCGGCCGTCCTTGTCCCAGATGACCGCCGGAACGAAGAGACACAGCAGCACGCTGCGGATCAGCGCGGGCAACGGACCGGCCGGGGCACCGGACTCCCGAGACACCTGCAGGCCCATCACCCGGTGGCCGAGGGTCGAGCCGAGCGTCCCGACCAGCAGGACGTTCTCGACGAAGAAGACGGCGAGCGGTGTCCAGCTGGTGCCGTCCCCACCGAAGCTGTAGCCGAAGAAGCCGGCGGCGATCACCGAGCAGACCAGCCAGTCGATGATGACGGCGACGATGCGGGGCGCGAGCCGGGCGAGCGAGCCCGGTCCTTCGGCGGGCAGTCCCAGGCCGGCTCCGGGATGACCCGCGGCCGGCTGATCCCCGGACCGACTCCCGGACTGATCGCTCATCCCTCGAGAACTGGTCACGGTCGTCCAGGGTAGACGGCGGCCGCCCGGTCTCATCTGGTGTGCACCGCACTGTTGCGTGGGTCACACGACGAGCAACGACCGCCAGGGACGCGTCACCGGTCGTCCCTGCGGCCAATCATGTGTGGAGACAGCGCTTTTCGTCATACAGCATGGCGAGGCGAGGCTTTCTCCGCGTAACACGGCCGAAACATATGGGTCATGGCCGGGAAACGACCACACCGTAAAGTCGTGCGCAACGCGCGGCGCTCGGAGCCGTCGCGAGACATCACAGCGATGGAGGATCCATGTTCACCACGGCCGACGAGGTCTTGAAGTTCATCAAGGATGAAGACGTCGAATTCGTCGACATCCGATTCTGTGACCTCCCCGGGGTGATGCAGCACTTCAACGTCCCCGCAGCGAGCCTCGACGAGGACGCGCTCAAGGAAGGCGCCATGTTCGACGGTTCGTCGATCCGCGGCTTCCAGGCGATCCACGAGTCCGACATGAAGCTCATCGCCGACCCCAGCAGCGCCTACCTGGACCCGTACCGCAAGCACAAGACGCTGATCCTCAACTTCTCGATCGTCGACCCGTTCACCGGCGAGCCGTACTCGCGCGACCCGCGCAACATCGCCGCGAAGGCGGAGGCCTACCTGAAGTCGACCGGCATCGCCGACACCGCCTACTTCGGCGCCGAGGCCGAGTTCTACATCTTCGACGACATCCGTTTCGAGACCCGGGCGAACGCCGGCTACTACTACATCGACTCCGTCGAGGGCGCCTGGAACACCGGCCGCGAGGAGGAGGGCGGAAACCTCGGTTACAAGCCCCGCTACAAGGGCGGCTACTTCCCCGTCGCACCGGTCGACCACTTCTCCGACCTGCGCGACGACATCAGCGCCAAACTGGCCGAGGTGGGTCTCAACGTCGAGCGGGCCCACCACGAGGTCGGCACCGCGGGGCAGCAGGAGATCAACTACACGTTCGGCACGTTGCTGCAGTCCGGCGACGACGTGATGAAGTTCAAGTACGTCGTCAAGAACAGCTGCTTCGAGGCCGGCAAGACCGCGACCTTCATGCCGAAGCCGTTGTTCGGCGACAACGGCTCGGGCATGCACACCCACCAGTCGCTGTGGAAGAACGGCGAGCCGCTGTTCTACGACGAGAAGGGGTATGGCGGCCTGTCCGACCTGGCCCGCTGGTATGTCGGCGGCCTGCTGAAGCACGCCCCGTCGCTGCTGGCGTTCACCAACCCGACGGTCAACTCCTACCACCGCCTGGTGCCGGGCTACGAGGCGCCGGTCAACCTGGTCTACTCCGCCCGCAACCGGTCCGCGTGCATCCGCATCCCGATCGCCGGCACGTCGCCGAAGGCCAAGCGGATCGAGTTCCGCATCCCGGACCCGTCGGCCAACCCCTACCTGTCCTTCGCGGCGCAGCTGATGGCCGGCCTGGACGGCATCAAGAACCGCATCGAGCCGCCGGAGCCGGTCGACAAGGACCTTTACGAGCTGCCCCCGGAGGAGCACGCCACCATCGAGCAGGTCCCCGACTCGCTGCCGGCGGTGCTGGACGCGCTGGAGGCCGACCACGACTACCTCACCGAGGGCGGTGTCTTCACCGACGACCTCATCGAGACCTGGATCGACTACAAGCGCACCCACGAGGTCGACCCGCTGCGGTTCCGCCCGCACCCGCACGAGTTCGAGCTGTACTACGACATCTGATCCTTCGTCGGTCGAGTAGGGCGAGGCGTTAGCCGAGCCCGTATCGAGACCACGCGGGACACGGCTGAAGTGCCCCGGATCACGTTGTGGTCCGGGGCATTCACCGTCCGTGTCCCGGCGATCTGCTCCGAACTGCTGTCCCGCACCTGGTTTTGCGAGATGCTTTCGGTTATGTCGCCTGACCCAATCCCGAACGGCCTGCACGAGGCGCTATTGACCACGCAGCTGCAGTCGCAGCTCAGCGCGCTAACCGCGCGAGCGCAGATCGACTCCGTGGATCAGGCTGATCTTCCTCATGTTCTCGCTCGGCACATTTCGAGGCGTGCTCGGATGGCCTTCGAGGGTCGGCCGCCAAACGAGGCGTTAACTCTTGCCAATCAGTTGCTCGAGCTCTTGCCGGAAGGCACCGATGAGATCGTGGCGCCCGCCACGCAACTGCTCCGAATCGCACCCGCGCCGGGCCCGGGGATCGTGACATACCCGAATGTCCGACCGCGAACGCCCTTGGCCGATGCCGCATTGCTGACGAACGCGAAGTCGGAGCCCAACCTAGGCCCCGAACTCCGTACGGAAATCGACACATCCGACCACGTCGACCTACTGTGCGCGTTTGTTCGCTGGGCGGGATTACGACTTCTCGATCCCGAGTTGCGACGTTTGCGTGAGCGCGGTGGCAATCTTCGTGTGATCACCACAACCTACACCGGTTCCACAGAGCGGCGCGCCCTTGACCATCTCGTGCATGAGTATGGCGCGAAGATTCGCGTTCAATACGACGCGCAACGGACCCGGCTACACGCAAAGGCCTGGATGTTCCACCGGGACAGCGGGTTCGACACGGCATACGTCGGTTCTTCGAATCTCACCCACACGGCTATGCTCGAAGGCGTCGAATGGAACGTTCGTCTCTCTAAGATCGCCACACCAGCTCTGCTGGACAAGTTCGATGCCACCTTCGACACTTATTGGAACGACGGCGCTTTCGAGGACTACCGACCCGACCGAGATGCGGACCGACTCGACCTGGCATTGGCTGAAGCGGGCGGTCGCACCCACAACGACCGTGTGACCCTCTCCTTGTCAGGGCTCGAAGTCACGCCGTACCCCTATCAGCAGGAGATGCTCGACGAGGTCGCGGCGGAGCGCTCGGTCCACGACCGACACCGCAACCTCATCGTTGCTGCGACGGGCACCGGTAAGACGGTTGTCGCAGCGCTCGACTACCGACGGCTAACGACAGATCCATCGCGTCGCCCGAGGCTGCTCTTCGTCGCACATCGCAAGGAGATCCTGACTCAGTCGCGCAGGACCTACCGCGAGGTTCTGTCCGACGCCAACTTCGGCGAGCTCTACGTGGACGGGCGTTTCCGAAGAATTGGAACCACGTATTCGCCAGCGTCCAGTCGCTCAGTTCGTATGGCGTCGAGAACCTTCCCCCGGACGCCTTCGATGTCGTCGTCATCGACGAGTTCCATCACGCCGCCGCCCGGACCTATCGAGATCTCCTCGACCGACTTGCGCCAGCGGAATTGCTCGGTCTCACTGCGACGCCAGAACGCAGCGACGGAGTCAACGTTCGCGATGCGTTCTTCGACGGTCGGACCGCCACCGAGTTGCGCCTCTGGGATGCATTGGGTGCCGAGCTGCTCTGCCCGTTCCACTACTTCGGCATCGCCGACAACACAGACCTGAGCCAAGTCAGTTGGAAACGCGGCCGGTATGATGACGCGGAGTTGTCGAAGCTCTTCACCGGCAACGACGCCCGGACACGGATCATCCTCAAGCAGTTACGCGAAAAGGTTCTCGATACCTCGTCAATGCGGGCGCTCGGCTTCTGCGTCTCGATCGAGCACGCGACGTATATGGCCGACGCGTTCAACACGGCCGGGATCGCGGCTCGCGCCGTCACTGGTAACACTGCGGCAGATGACCGCGAGACTGCGCGCGCCGATTTACGCAACGGTGTGGTGAATGTTCTCTTCACCGTCGACTTGTTCAACGAAGGCGTCGATATTCCGAGCGTTGACACACTACTCTTCCTGCGGCCGACGGAAAGCGCCACCATCTTCCTGCAGCAACTCGGCCGCGGGCTTCGCCGCACCGCAGACAAGGCCGTGCTCACCGTTCTCGACTTCGTCGGACACCAGCACAAGCGGTTTCGTTGGGACCTGAAGATTGCTGCTCTCACTGGACTTTCCCGCAGTCGGCTGCGCACCGCGGTCGACGAAGAATTTCCGTTCCTTCCCAGCGGATGCCAGGTCATGATGGATCGGACGACCCAAGATGTCGTCCTTGCCAACCTCAAGACGCAGATCGGCAGCCGGTGGAATGACCTGATCGGTGAGCTGCGCTCCATCGGCAATGTTAATCTGCCTGAGTACCTCGACGAGTCCGGTGTTGCCCTGCCGGATATTCTGCGGTCCGGTCGCTCGTGGACCCGGCTGCGTCGAGAATCAGAATTCGAGACACGACCGAAAGGTCCTCGTGAGGATGAACTCACCAAGCGTGGTCGGTCGTTGACCCACATCGGTGACCGACCCCGCGCATCGCTCTACGGTTCGATTCTCCGCAACGGCATCGACGCAACATGGACCCCGACCGAACGTCGCCTTGCTGAGATGCTCTTCTTCACGTTGTGGCCCGGCGGTGGCGGATTCAACAGCATTGCGGAAGGCCTGCGGTCGCTGGCCACAGACATCGTGGCTACCGACGAACTGTCGACCATCGTGGACCTCAGCTTCGAAAGCGCACGACGAACGACCTACGGGCTCACGGGCGATCTCACTGCGGTGCCGCTTCAGGTACACGGACGCTACCGGAGGGAGGAGGTTCTCGCGGCGCTCGGAAATGCAAGCCTCCCGAAGCCGCCGAATAACTTCCGAGAAGGCGTATTGTGGGTGCCCGACCTCAACATCGATGCCTTCTTCGTGCAGCTGAAGAAGTCGGAGGCGGCGTTCTCCCCGACGACCATGTACCGGGACTACCCGATAAGTCCGACCTTGTTCCATTGGGAATCCCAGAGCCGCACGACCATCTCATCTCCGACCGGGCAGCGCTACCTCAACGGGACGAGCAACGTTCTACTCTTCGTGCGTGAGTCCGCCGAGGATGAGTACGGCACCGGGGCGCCATACCTCTTTCTGGGGCCCGCCAGCTACGTCAAACATGAAGGCGAACGTCCGATCTCCATCACCTGGGAACTCGCGACACCAATGCCCGTCGACTTCTTCATCGAAGCGAAGGTCGCCGCGAGCTAGTCGGTCCGCCTTCTCGGGCTGGAGCGCAAGCCAAGACTCGCCGCCCGATGCCCAAAGCTCCGTCATCTTTCGGAAGGGGCTCGTGACGCACACGGTTGTGGTGCCGAAGTCGACACGCCGGAGAGACCGTCATACCTCGAGTAGGCCCTCAAAGATGAAAGCGACAAACTTCCCGAGCATCACATCCTCGCACGTGGCCCATCTGACGAGTGCAGACTCGTTGCGATTCCGCGCGTCCCGGACGCCGACACGCGCGGAACAATCGCACCCATGAAACTGCATCAGGTCATGACCAATGTCTTCCTCGTGGAGGGCATAGCGTCCAACTGGGTCCTCGTGCGTGACGGCCGAGACCTCACGCTTATCGATGCGGGCTATCCGAAGGACATTGACGGACTCGTCGCGTCGGTGGCGCAACTCGGTCACCGGATCGAAGACATCCGCGGTGTGCTCATCACGCATGCGCACGTCGACCATATCGGCGCCATACCGGCGCTGCTGGCGCGGCACGCGGTCCCGACCTACGCCGGCGAACACGAGTTGCCGATGCTCGAGGGTGAACGGCACGAACAGGCCACCACGTGGGACGTCATCTCCCGGTGCTGGCGGCCGCGTGTTGCGAAGTGGGCGGTCACGATCGCGCGTGCTGGAGCCCGGACCAGCATCCAGCTACCGGAAACCCGAGCGCTGCAGGCAGACTCGCGGTTGGACCTGCCCGGCGCACCGCGCGCAGCGGCGTGTCCGGGCCACACGTCCGGCCACACCGCGTACTTGCTCGGGGAGACCGGCATCGTCGTCACCGGCGACGCGCTGATCACCGGCCATTCGATCGTCGCGCGCACCGGACCGCAACTCGTGCCCGCGTTCTTCAGTCACGCCCCGGCTCAGATGAACGCCGGACTTGATGCGCTGGCGAGGCTGGACGCCGACACCGTCCTGCCCGGGCACGGCCCGGTATGGCGAGGGCCGTTGACGACCGCCATCGAGCAAGCCCGCAACTGACCTGTGGACAAGCAACTCCGTGGCCGGCCTCGTCTCCGGTACAAAAGGGGTCATCGGATCGAGGAGGCGCAATGTCAGCCGACAACGAGCAGTGGATCGGGCCACTACCGGCGGCACCAGGTTGTGACTGCCACATCTGCCGGCCCGACGAGGACTACGACGCGCAGGATCGTCGCGTCATCGACACCGTGCTCGAACACGGCTGGCAAGTCATCATGGTGGCCGATGACATCGGGTGCGACCGCCCTGATCACCATGACTGGGAGGGGCCCGAAGACCCCGACCCCATGCCGGCGTTCGCTTACACGATCGGCCTCGGGCACCGAACGGGGCATCCGGAGTTGCTGATGTCGGGTCTCGACACCGGCCTCATGCATCACTCGCTCAATGCCGTCGCTCGGCGGATCATGGGCGGGCTTCGCCTCCGTCCAGGGGACGCACTCGAGGATGTCCTGGCCGGAGTTCCGGTGGCAGTCGAGGAAGCCAGCGATGCCGCCCTCCGGGAGACCGTCACGTGGTCCGGCTGGTTCCACCGTCGCAAACCGGACGCGCTGGCGATCGTCTGGCCCGATCGCAATGGCGTGTTCGCGTGGCAACCGGGGCCCCCGACATACTCGATGAGGTCCAGCCGCGCCGATGGCGTGTCCCCATCCGGCACACGGGCGGTCTGGCGGTCGATCCGGCCTGGGACTTCCCGGTCCTGCCGGACCACCGAGTGTTCTCTTGCACGCACGTCGTCGACGGCGGCGGAGCCGTCCTGTGGGCGGCCCGGCAATCGGATGGGGTCCGCGGCGAGGACTGGAGCGTTCACTGCGGCGCGGCCGGCCACGAGCCCGACGACATACGACTGGTGCACCTAGCTCGTCTGATCCGCTCGGCGCCCAGTCTTCGTGGACTCAGCAGGCTCGGGCTCGACACCGAGGCGTGCCGCCAAGGACCCGACTCTGCCTGGGAGACAGCCACACTCGCCACGTGAACCGTCCACTTCCGGTCTGCTCAATCGCTCAAGTCAGCGCCGACATGGCCTGCCACTGCTTCCACGACAACGCCCAGTCGTAGAGCTCGGTGCGGGTGTCGGCCAGCTTGACGTCGGTGCCGCGCACGTCGATCGGGTCACCGTAGATCGCGGTCTGGTAGTACGCCTTGCCGTCCGCCGGCGACAGGTTGATGCAGCCGTGCGAGACGTTCGTTTTCCCTTGGTACTGCACGGTGTCCGGGTTGGCGTGGATGAACTGGCCGTTGTTGTTGAACCGCACCGCCCAGTGCTCGATCTCGTCGTAGTGGAACAGCTTCGACTTCATCTCGATCGTCTCCTTCTTGTCGGTGACGATGTTGATGCCGGTCCGGGTGTTGCGGCGCGGGTCGGAGTCGAGGCCGTATGACGCGGGGTAGGTCGCTACCTTCGCGCCGTCGCGGTAGACCACGATGTTGTGCGTGCGGGCATCGGCGATGACCACCTGCGACCGGCCGATCGTGAAGTGCCAGTCGAGGTCCTGCACGCCGGTGACACCGCCGCCCCAGTCCAGGTGTGCCAGCGGCAGCACGACGTGGACCTCGGTGTGCGCCGGCCAGTACTCCTTGGTGCGGAAATGCACCGCCGAGTTGGGCGCGTTGTCCGGCAGCCAGGCCCACGACCCGACGGCCGGCTGCCACGCGGCGTTCGAGCCCACCGGGCGCATCAGCACCTGCAGGTGCTTCTCGACAGCGGCCCGGTCGGTGACCTTGGCTCCGAACTCGACCGCGATCGGCGCCGCGATGCCGACGACCTTGTCCACACCGATGTTGGCGGTCGCGCGAACCGTGCGGGTGGCGGGTGTCGACGTCACGGTGCCCTCGCTGCTGGCTCCGGCGGGCGTGACCGCCGTCCAGGACCAGGTCGCCCCGGGGCCGATCGGTCCGGCGCTGACCCACGACCGCGCATCCGGAGCCAGGGTCCCCTCGACCGCAGCGCCGTCGGCATCCTGCACCGAGAACGATCGCAGCGGTGCGGACGCGGCGAGCGTGACCGGCGCGCCGAACGCCACCGAGCCGCCCTGCAGCCCGGCGACCGTCATGGCCGCTGGTGGCGGCGGCGCCTTCGAGGTGGTCGGCGCGGGACGCGTGCCCAAGGGAGCGGTCTTCCCGGATGCGCCGGTCCCCTGCGCCGTATGGCGGTCGCCGCACGACGCGACGCCCATCGTCGCCGCGGCGAAGGCAGCACCCATCGCCACCCGTCGACTCACTGCACCGGACACGCCATACCCCCGAGGTTCTCGAGCACTTGCACTCGCCAACGTATGACGCGCCCGGCCCGGATTCGAAATGGCACGCGCCGCTCACAGCGAATCGACATCCAATCGTCACCGCCCTGATAGCCGCCCCTCCTGCCGGACAGGCAGTGCCAGCCTCGAACCACTCATCCGTCATCCGGCCGCCGGCATCTCGACTCCGAGCCAGCGGTAGCCGATGGACGGAGCTGTCGTGGTGACCCACTCCTCATCGGTCCACTCGGCCCGGTGGTTGTCGCGGTTCTCCCGGACCTTCGCGATGAACTCGTCGCGGTCGATGCGGACGATTCGCATGGCGTTCCTCCTGCTTCTGCCCGGCGGTTCCGGACTCATCAGCGAAGACGGCGCCGGAAGAAGTATGTCAATGCAGCAGATTCCGCGACGCGAGCTAGCCTTTCGTGCCGAGCTTCCACCACGCCCACGCCGCGGTGCCGCCGGCGACCGCGGTGACCACCAGCGGTATGACGCTGCCGCCCTCCCGTTGCGCGTACTGGCCGCGGACCGTGCCGGCGGAGCGCCAGGACAGGATCGACCGGTCCGACTGCGCGGACAGCACCGCGGTGTTGCTCTGGAACGAGCCGGTCGAGAACATCGACATCGCGGAGCCGAACGACAGCAACGACGCGAACGAGTCGACCGATCCCACCGAGAAGGCCGACTGTACGGACCCGATCGAGCAGAACGACTCCGCCGAGCCGATGCTGAGCACCGAGTTGCGTGAGGCCAGCGACCATCGTGAGGTCATCGCCCGGCCACCGGCAGCTCGGTCGCGAGAAAGTCCACGGTGTTGCGCCAGGCCGCAGCCGAGGCTTCGGCGTGGTGGAACATCGGGTCGGGGTTGTCGAAGGCGTGGCCGGCGCCGTCATACGTCTCGAACCGCACGCCGTCACGGGAGACCGCGGCACGGATACGTTCGACGGTGTCGGTGGTCAGGTAGTCGTCGGCGAGTCCGAAATGATGCAGGCTCGGTGCAGTCACCTTGTCCGCGAGGTCGAGCAGGCCCGGGATGGCCGAGCCGTAGTAGCTGACGAGGACGTCGACGTCGGTGGACGCGGCGACGTTGAAGGCCAGGCCGCCGCCGAAGCAGAAGCCGAAGACGCCCACTCCGCCGTCGACGTGCTCGTCGTCGCGTGCGGCGGCGACGGCGCAGATCCCGTCGGCGACGGTGGTCAGCCAGTCGAGGCTGTTCATCAGCCCCATCGCCTGTTGCAGCACGTCGTCGCGGGTGTCGTCGATCTCCGCATCGTCCAGGCGCCAATAGATCTCGGGCACCAGCACCACGTAGCCGAGGTCGGCGAGATCGCTCGCGCGTGCCTTGATGTAGTCGGTGACGCCGAAGATCTCCTGGAAGAGCACGAGTCCGGGCCCGGTGCCGGCCCCGGGCAGGAAGCGCAGGCCCGGCATCGAGCCGTCGTCGGTGGGTATGTCGATCCGCTCGCTCATTCCAGCAGTGTCCTCAGATCCCGGCGGCGTTGTCCACGCCGCCGCGCACGGGCAAGTCGTCGAACACCGGCGGCGGGTCCCGCCACAGCTGCGGTGCGGCGCCTGATCGGGCGTCCTGGATGGCGCGCCATACCCGTTGCGGGGTGCACGGCAGGTCGATGTGGCGTACGCCGAGGTGACTCACGGCATCGACGACGGCATTCTGCACGGCCGGCGTCGACCCGATGGTTGCCGACTCGCCGATTCCCTTCGCGCCCAATGCATTCAGTGGCGTCGGTGTCATGGTCGACGCGGTCTCGAAGTCGACCAGGTCCATGGCGCTCGGCATGGCGTAGTCGGCCAAGGTGGCCGTCATCGGTTGCCCGTCGGCGTCGAAGACCACCTCCTCGTAGAGTGCCTGCGCGATGCCCTGCGCGAGCCCACCGTGCTGCTGGCCCTCGACCAGCAACGGGTTGAGCACCCGGCCGCAGTCGTCGACCGCGACGTGCCGCAGCGGCCGCACGTGGCCGGTCTCGGTGTCCACCTCGACCACCGAGACGTGCGCGCCGAAGGGGAAGGTGGCGCCCTCCTGAGTGACGTCGAGCCCGACGCTGAGCTCCTCCCCCGCCTCCCGGGCCGCGACGGCCACCTCGGCCCAGGTCACGGTGACGTCCGGCACCCCGGTGACACCGAAGGTGCCGGCGTCGGTCAGTTCGGTGTCGTCGACCGCGGCCTCGAGCAGCGACGCGGCATGCCGGCGGGCCCGGTCACGCACCGCGACCGCCGCCGATGAGACGGCGCTACCGCCCAGCTGCAGCGACCGCGACCCGCCCGTCCCGCCGCCGCGTGGCACGACGGCGGTGTCCGACTGGACGTAGCTGATCTTGTCCATCGGGATGCCGAGCGCGTCGGACACCAGCATCGAGAAGGCCGTTGCGTGCCCCTGCCCGTGCGCGGACGTGCCCGAGGAGACCGTTGCCGTGCCGTCGTCGTGCACCGTCACCGAGCCGAATTCGGAGCCGCCGCCGGGTGCGGTGACCTCGACGTAGACGGCGACCCCGATGCCGAGCTGCACCGGGTCGCCGGTGTCGCGGCGCACCGCCTGCTCCTTGCGCAGTGTGTCGTAGTCGGCCAGCCGCAATGCCTCACGCAACGGCAGGTCGTAGTCCCCCGAGTCGTAGGTCGCACCCATCGGTGTGGTGACCGGAAAGGTGTCGGGGTCCAGGAAATTCCGGCGACGCAACTCCACCGGGTCGATGCCGAGCTCGTCCGCCGCGATGTCCATCATGCGCTCGATGTGCGCGGCGGCCTCCGGGCGGCCCGCGCCGCGGAACGCGCCCATCGGGGCGGTGTTGGTGACCACGGTCGCGGCGTCATACGCGACCACCGGGACGTCATACACGCCGGGCACCATGAGGGCGGTCATGTGGATCGGCAGGGCACCGCCGAAGCCGGCCCAGG
The DNA here is from genome assembly GCF_051955415.1 of Flexivirga sp. Lineage (NCBI taxonomy): Bacteria > Bacillati > Actinomycetota > Actinomycetes > Micrococcales > Dermacoccaceae > Flexivirga > Flexivirga sp. The sequence goes on along the minus strand of NZ_JBQCGS010000029.1, from coordinate 50,256 downwards.
CACCGGCGTCGCCGATCACCCGCGCGCGCAGTCCGGTGATCGTGCCGTCGCGAGTGAGACCGAGCTCGTAGTAGCCCACCTGGCCGCGACCGTGCATGGATTGCAGGTTCTCCGAACGGGTTTCGACCCAGGCGATGGGTGCGCCGAGGGCACGGGCCGCACCGATGACGGCGGTGTGTTCGGCGATCAGCCCGGCCTTGCCGCCGAAACCACCGCCGACGTGCGGAGCGATCACGCGCACCCGGTCCTTGGCGACGTCGAACTCGGTCGCGACCATGTACTGGAAGCCGTGCGGCATCTGCGTCGAGACGTGTATGACGAGGTCGTGCTGCTCCGTCCCGGCCGGTTCGACCACGATCGCGTTGCCCTCCATCGGCATCACGGCGACGCGCTGGTTGAGCAGCCGCGCGCGTACGACGATGTCGGCGTTGCCCAGTGGATCGCCTTGTGCCGCCGAGCGATTGCCCGCGACGAGGTTGGTGCCGAGCTCGGGGAACTGCAGCTCGGCGTCCGGCGCGAGCGCTTCCTCGGGGTCGATCGCGGCGGGCAGCGGGTCGTAGTCGACGTCGACCAGCTCGACCGCGTCCGCAGCCGCGGCAGGGTTCCGCGCGACGACCAGCGCGACCGGTTCGCCGACGAAGCGCACGCGATCGATCGCCAATGGCGGCCGGGGCAGCTTGTCGTGGACGACCATCAGTCCATGGTGCGGCGCCAGCGGAAGATCGGCCGCGGTGTAGACGCCGACGACGCCCGGCGCGGCGGCCGCTTCGGTCGTGTCGATGCTGCGAATCTGCCCGTGCGCCAACGGTGAGCGGACGAACGCCGCGTGCAACAGCCCGTCCAGCCGGAAGTTGCCGACGAAGGTCGAGTCGCCGGTCACCAGGGCGGCGTCTTCGACCCGGCGGACCCTGGTCCCGAGGATTGAACCTGCCATGCAGCAGACGCTACGCCTTGCGCAAGACCTCAGGCGCACTTCGCGAGCACTCGGGCGATGGCTTCGTGCTCCGCCTTGGTCACCCACAGGTGATAGGCCGCTTTCACGGTCACTTGCTTGGCGACATACGTGCAGCGGTAGGCCTTGTTCTCAGGCAGCCAGGTGGCAGCGTCGCCGTCTCGTTTCGACATGTTGGCGTGCCCGCTGACGGCGAGCAGGTTGCGTGGGTCGTTGGCGAAGTTCTGTCGCTGTGCGGGCGTCAGCTGCTGCGCGCCCTTCTGCCAGGCGTCGGACAGCGCGACGACATGGTCGATCTGGATGGCGTTGCTCGTCCCGACGCCGCGCCGGAAGCTGATCCGCGTCCGGGTGTAGGGATCGACGAGAACACCGGTCAGCACGACACACCCGTGCGTGTTCGGTTTGAGCGTGATGTCGGTCAGATCGCGCCGCAGGATGTCGTTGCGGGTGTCGCAGCCGTTGTGGCCGAGTGGCACGCTCACGTCATCACTCCACCGAGTGCCGAATTCCGTGCGGTCGTAACCGGTTTTGGGTGCTCGTCCCTTCACCGGCAACTTCGCGAGCGACCGCACGGCGTGTGCGACGGCGGCGTCGGACATCGCCGGCGAGCTCGCTGAACTCGATGAGCTCGCGCTCTGCGTCGGAGCCGGGGCGGTCGAGGTCACGACGTGGGTGACCGTCACGGTCCTGGTCACAGCCGACCCGGAGGCGCTGCCTGTTGCCGACATACAGCCGGCAAGAGCGCCGCAGAGCAGCCCCGCACTCGTGATCCCCACCACCGCCCCGCGCACATCCACGGGACAGTCCTATCTCACAGCCTGTCCGGCTCCGATCGTGGGTCGCCGCGGTCGATCGCGTGCTGGCTCACGGTGTGTTTCCAGATGATGTCCATCAGCAGGCGTTCGGGGTGCGAACCGGTGGGCGGTGGCAACCCTGGCGGCGCAGGCGGCCGACTGCGTGCCATGAATCCTGCTGTGTGAGTGGTTGTTTCGCCGCCATCGCCGCTGACCTGATAGTCCGGGTGCTCCTTGATGTAGTTGCACCGTGCGCAGAATCCCTGACCGTTGCGTTCGGTCGTCGCGCCACCGGCGGCGTGGGAGCGGATGTGGTCGGTATGCCGGATCGGCGCGCCGCACCAAGGAGCGCGGCACACCTGGTCACGCAGCAGGATCAGCAACGCGAGCAGTCCCGGATAACGACGTGCGCGGGAGTCCATGCCGACGATGTCGCCGGTGCCCGGTTGGGTGAACAGCCGGCGGATCCTGGGACCGGTGGGGTCACCCGTGCCGATCCACTCGCGAGCCAGGTCGGCCGGGACCGGCCCGTAGCCGGGTAGGTGCGCGGGTGCCTCACCGGTCAGCGTGTCCCACGGCATCAGCAGATCGACGCACACGTCGAGGTTGGCCTGTGCGTGGGCCCGGCCGGTGACGCGCTGCACCAGGGTGTCCGCCATGGCCTGCCCTCGCGGTGCGTCGGACTCATCGGCGGCGGCACTCAGCACTGCCTGGCACGCCAACGCCTCCTTCACTGGAAGCAATGCAGTCAGGAAGGCCATGCAGTCCGGCCCCGGACGCACGCTCACCCGCCGGTCGGACTCGGCCTTCAGCCGTCGCTGACGGATCGTTTCGGGGTCCAACTCAAAGGTCTGCTCGCGAACCGCTCGGATCAGCTGTTGGGAGGATGCAGTGCCCAGCAACGGGGCAATGGCAACGTCGACGGCTGAGCGATCGGTGCCAGACAACGCGGCGGTCTCTCGAGTCAAGCGCGCGGCGTCCGCCTCGCTGAGTATGCCGGCAGTCAACGCTTCCAGAGCATGTGGCATGTCGTCGACCAGCGCGTGCGCTACCGCGACGAACGCCGACCCTTCTCGCGGCGAGCAGCGACGCGCGAATCCAACGTGCGCCCCGATCAGTCGTCGGGTCTCGTCCCGGGTGACTCCACGCGGGACGTCCCGGTCCTCCTGCGCGTCGTGCGCAGCGACCACGAGCCGCGCCGCTCGGGCGCTGAGTGCGTTGCGCAGCTCGTCGATCGCGCGCAACTCCTGGAGCGGGTCATCGGTCGCGATCTCCTCGTCGAGCCGGTCGTGGAACGCACGCACCGCGGTCGCGTCTAGCACGCAGGCTGCGCCCTCGCCCTCTCTCCGCGATTCGTCGTTCATGTGTTCGAGTATCTCACGAATCCACTTGACGCACAACGCTTTTCAGCGTCAACAGTTATCCACATCCCCTCGATGTCCGCCCCGTAGCACGCGAAGGATGTGGACAAAGATCGTCCGCCCCGTGGCTGGTTGATCCACGTCCGGACCAGATACCGTGACGCATGCGCAACGCTGACCGCGACGAGACACCGGCCGAACGCGCCGACCGCAACTGGACCGAGTTGCTGCAGGAGCTGCGTGTCACGCAGACCGGCATCCAGGTGCTCGCCGGGTTCCTGCTGACTCTGCCCTTCCAGCAACGTTTTTCGCAGCTCAGCCGCTGGCAGACCGGCCAATATCTCGCCGCGGTCTCGTGCGCGGTGATCTCGGTGATCCTGCTGGTCGCGCCGGTGAGCGCGCACCGGTGGCTGTTCCGCCGGCACGAGAAGGAGGTGGTGGTGACCTTCGGCGACCGGCTGGCCAAGGCCGGGCTGACGATGCTCGCGGTGACCATCGTGCTGACCGTGTTCTTCGTCTTCGGGGTCGTCGCGGGCCAGACCGCCGGGGTGGTCGTCGCGGCAGTCGTAGCGATCGCGTTCCTGGCGCTCTGGGTGCTGCTGCCCTGGCGGCAGGTCCGCGCTGAGCGCGTCCGCTGATGGTGCGCCCCCGTCACGGCCGGCGCAGCGCTTCCTCACCAACAATCGCAAGGACTTCTCGATGTCGATCTCGGGCATCGACATCGTTCATCCGGACGAACTTTGACGCGCTCCCCAGCCCTGCAGGATCGTGACGACGTCCTGGGTGGTGCGGTAGCTGGACCCGGCCCACGACCCGGCGGACCGCCAACGCGCCAACTTGCTGGTGCTCGGCTCGATGGTGACCTCACCGAGCTGCGGCAGCTCGGCGTGGAACGTCGTCGCCATACTCGAGGGGCGTTGCACCCGTAGCTGATTCGCCGGCATCGACCAGGCCGGCGACCGGGCACCGTCCGGGGTGAAGGAGACCTGTCCGTCATACACCCGCAGTTGGCCCCAGCCGCCCGAGAAGGTGCCGGGCGTACGCACCCGGGCGAACCAGACACCGGTGCCGGCGGCGACGTCGTAGCCGGCGCTGCCCCGGGCAGGCGACCTCCGTATGCCGCGTGCCATCAGCAGCACGGCGCCGACCACCAGGATCAGCGGCAGCAGCATGAGGACCCAGGTGACGGCACGCATGCGCCCAGGGTGGCACAACCACGGCCGAGGTCAGTCGACCGTCGCGTAGGCCTCCTGCTTGTCCTGCGCCCGCATCCGCTGAAGCTTGCGCCGCACGACCGGCCAGAAGAGCACCAGCACGCCGGTGGCGACCAGGCTGGTCCAGACCTGGGTGCGGCCGGTGTCGGTCGTCAGCATGATGATCACGACGGCCAGGACGCCGGCGATCAGCAGCGCGTTGAGCCACGGGAAGAAGCGCACCTTGACCTGCAGGGCGTCCGCTTCCTCCGGGCTCATCTTCTGCCGCAGCCGCAGCTGGGTGAGCGCGATGAAGACGTAGACGAAGAGCGCGACGAGGCCGGCGGAGTTCATGATGAAGTCGAAGATGCCGGAGTTGGGGGCCACGAAGTTGGCGATCGCGGCGATGACGCCGCCGATCGTCGAGGCGAAGACCGCGACCACCGGGACGCCGTTCTTCGCCTGATAACTCACGGCTTTGGGCGCCAGGCCCTTGTCGGCGAGCGCGGCGAACATGCGCGACGCGGAGTAGAGACCGGAGTTGAGCACCGACAGCACCGCCGAGAAGATGACCAGCTCCATGATGTTGGAGGCGGCCGGGATGTTGAACTTCTCGAAGAGCACGGTGAACGGTGCGTTCGCGACACCGGTCGCCTCGGGCAGGTCCTGCCACGGGATCGCCATGGTGATGATCAGGATCGATCCGACGAAGAAGAGCAGCACGCGCCAGATGACGGTGACGGTCGCGAGTTTGACACCCTTGGCGGGGTCCTCGGACTCGGCGGACGCCATGACGGCGATCTCGGTGCCGAAGTAGGAGAAGATCACCAGCGCCACCCCGGTGAGTATGGCGCCGAAGCCCTGCGGCGCGAATCCCCCGTGCTGCCAGAGGTTCTGCACAGTGAAATCACCGTCCGGCCAGAGGCCGAGCACGAAGAGGGTGCCGACGACGAGGAAGACCACGATCGCGATGACCTTGATGCTGGCCAGCCAGAACTCCGCCTCACCGAAGGACCGGACCGAGATCAGGTTGCTGACGACGAAGACGGCCAGCAGCAGCAATGACCACAGCCAGGACGGCAACCATTCGAGCCAGCCGTGCAGCGTGTGGCCGCCGATGACCGCCTCGTAGGCGAGCACGCCCACCCAGAAGTACCAGTAGAGCCAGCCGACGAGGTATGCCGCCCAGTCCGCCATGCCGACCCGGGCATATTCCATGAACGAGCCGATCTCCGGCCGTGCCGCGGCCATCTCGCCGAGCATCAGCATCGCGAGATAGACCAGCAGCCCGCCGACGAGGTAGGAGACCACTGCGGCCGGCCCGACCGAGTGGACGATGCTGGAGGAGCCCACGAAGAGGCTCGAGCCGATGATCCCGCCGAGCGTGATCATCGTGATGTGTCGTGGCCGCAGCTTTTTCGGCCCGTGCTCGGGCGTCGTGTTCGCTTCACTCACAGTTGTGTCCGGCTCCCTTTCTCCTGCGGTGACCGAGAGTTCGCGAGGAACGAGCGAACATCTCGAGGTCCCGCCCTCCAAACTTTGTCGACAATCGAATGTGGCACACCGGAAGTGCGTGCGTGGCGTATGCAATCACCCATCTCAGATCGCGGCGCAGCCGCCCTCGCCGGTCGAGTAGCGCCGCCTCGCTGGTCGCGCCACGCCGCCTCGCCGGCCTCGCTGGTCGAGTAGCGCTGGAGGAGCGAAGCGGGGGAAGCGCGTATCGAGACCCGAGGCACCCGCAACCCTGAGCATCCCTATTCAAACGACGCGAAATCCGAGACCTGCGGTACCCCTGTTGCAGGGGTTATTGCGTCCCGGCTCCGCGATCGCATTAATCCTCGGCACCCCTTCTCGCAGGCGTACTCCGGAAAGGTTCGGCCGCGTCACCCGGCCGTCCGCAAAGGAGGCACCACCCATGAAGAGAAGTTTGCGGCTCAGAGGCGCGACGTCCCTGGCTGTCGCTGGAGCGTTGATGCTCCCTGCGGGTATGGCGTCGGCTGCGCCATACACCGGCCACCACCACCGCCCTCGCGCCTACACCTGCCATGGCGGCACGATCCATTCCGGCACCTACGCGTCGGTCACCGTGACCGGGAATTGTTCGGTGCCGGCGAACGCCCACATCACCATCAAGGGCAATCTGACCGTGCGCAACGGCGCCATGCTCGATGCCGACAGCGCACCGTCCACGGTCACCGTCGGTCGCAATGTGATCGGCTGGCCCGGCTCCTCGATCGGCCTGGGCTGCACCTCCGCGCACGGTGGGTGCACCGCAGGTGGTCCGGACGGCAACGGCCCGTATGCCGGCCAACAGTCCACCGTCCTGATCAAGGGCAGCGTCTGGCTCAACCGGGTCTACAACGCCGCACTGGACGGCATCACCGTCCGGCACAGCGTCACCTCGCTCGGCGGCGGCTCCGGCATGAATCCGCCTGGCTTCATTCCGTTCTCGGTCAAGGACGACGTCATCGGCGGCGACCTCACCGTCATCGGACTGACGTCGGTGTGGTTCGGCGTCATCCGCAGCACGATCGGCGGCAACGTGACACTGATCGACAACTACCTGCTCGACCCCGACGCCAACGAGGTCGTGCACAACTCCATCGGCAAGAACATCATCTGCTTCAACAACTACCCCGCGCCGCAGTTCGGCGACGCGGTCGAGGGTCAGCCCCCGGGCTACCAATACAGCACCGTCGGCCGTCGCGCTGTCGGTCAGTGCGGCTTCGTGACCGCTCCTTCCTGACATCAGCTCCATGGAAGCCCTGGCCGCGCACAGTCGCGACCAGGGCCTTCCACACACGCTGATCGAATGCCCGCAACTGCACGCTGATCGAGTGCCCGGAGGAGCGCAGAGGAGGAGGGTGTATCGAGATCAAGTGCGCGGACCCAAGCTCGCTGGTCGAGTAGCTCGTGAGGAACGTGCAAGCGCCCACTCGTTGGTCGAATAGCTCGTGAGGAACGAGCGAGCGTATCGAGATCCGCATGGCCGCCTCCGGGAGCTCCGAGCCGGGCCGCACTGGCGACCGGGACAGTCGCACGCGAGATGGTCGGCGGCCAGTGGCGAATGTCGAAATCTTTGCGCAACAAGGCGCCGACGACGACGACCTGGTCCACCGGTCATTCGCACATCAAAGACCAAGCGATGCGCGTAACCTGCCTTGCTCACGTCAAGCGCGAAGCGACTGTTCAGCGAGGTGCCCGCCGGGCCGGCAAACGGTTTGGACCACGACTGCGTTATCGCGCTCGACAATGTGCTGACGATCCCGAGTCACGGCCTCGGCCGCACCATCGGCTTCCTGCATCCGCGCCAAGAGCACGATCGCGCCATGCCGTGATTCGCGCGTATGAACTGGAAGTGCCGATCCTGGGATAACACGCATCAGGAAGTTATCGCCTCGCTACAGCAGCGCCTGGTCCCCAGCGGTGCGCAGCAGCTTCTCGAGCAGGGCGACGCCAAGGTCGAGCGAACTTTCCTCGATGTCGAACCGCGGACTGTGATGCGGATGCCGATTGCCCGCGCCGATCTGGATGTAGTCCGCGACGCCGCCACGCTCGGTCACCCGCCGCATGAACAGGCTCGCGTCGTCGGTGCCGGACATCTTCCCGAGCACCTCCGTCGTCGCACCGAGCGACGCGGCGATCTGCGAAACTCGCTCTGCCAGAGCGTGATCCGAAGCCATTGTCGGACACCCACCCGTTTCGATGACCTCTGCCCCACAGTCGAACGCCGCGGCGGAGTTCTCGATTGAGCGCACGATGCGCTGACACAGATCCGCCATGACCGCGTCGTCGACGGCCCGGCCCTCCGCGGTCAGCTCTGCCCACGACGGGATGATGTTGACGCTCTCGCCACCGTGCAGCGTGCCGACGTTCACCCGCGTGTCGGCGGTCGAAAAGCGGGGCTGCGCCAGGACTGCGAGGGTGGCGGCCGCGGCAGCAGCCAATGCATTGCGACCCTCCTGCGGAGAGGCCGCAGCATGCGCGGCCGCACCCGCAAAACGAGCACGCAGCTTCGTCGTCGCGAACGAACCGGAGGACCCACCGACGACGTGCCCGGTGGGCAGATCCAGACCTAGATGTATGGCGAGCATGTGGTCGATCTCGTCGACCACGCCGGTGCCGATCATGCTGCGGGCGCCGCGCCCACCCTCTTCCGCCGGTTGGAAGATGATCCGCAAGCTGCCCGGGAACATCGGATCCTGCACGAGCCGCTCCGCCAGTTTCAGGCCGATCGCGGCATGTCCGTCATGCCCGCACGCGTGCATCACGTCACTCACCGACGATACGAAGCCGTTCCCCGCCGGGAAGTGATCCGGTTCGGTCGACTCCTGGATCGGCAGTGCGTCGATGTCCACCCGTAGACCCCACCGAGGACCGGGCCGGTCCCCCGGCAGGTCGGCGATCACGGCCGTGCCGGACTGTCGGATGCGGGTGGTCCACCCCGCATCCGCTCCCGTCCGGACGGCGAAGTCCGCCGCCGCCTCGAGAGCGATCTCTGTCGGGTAGTCGACGACGCCCGAGGTGTCGATGACTGCGTCGCCGGTCTGCGGCTCGATCCCGATCGCCTCCAGCGTCTGTGCGATCCGCGCAGCGGTCCGAATCTCGCAGAACGCCGGCTCGGGGTGCTGGTGGAATTCTCGGCGCAGCGCAATGATGTCCACATTCATGATGTGCTTTCGTCCTCTTCGTTGGTCATCGTTTCATTGAGTTACTGGCTGCCGTGCTATCCGCCCAGGAAAATGGATGTCCCGGGACCCGTCGGTATTCGTGCGAAATAGAAGATGGCGAGAGTCGCCGTCCAGATGACCGCTACCGGCAGGACGAAAAGCATCATGCGGCTGAAGATCATCCCCAGGGTGAAGCGCGGATCCCATCGTTTGGCCTGTTCGTGAAGCACATACACATAGGGGTTGACCGGCGAAATTCCGTGACTGAGGCAATCGCCGACACGGTAGGTCGCCTGCGCCACCGCGGGCTCGAGCCCGAGGCGGGTGTAGATCGGCACCAGGATCGGCGACAGCACGGCCCACAGCGATGAGCCAGAGGTGATCAGCAGCGCCAGGAGGGCGCAGAAGACGATGGTGATGACGATGACGCCGAAGCCGCCGATGTGCATCGATCGCAGCGAGTTCACGGCGTGCAATGAGATCCAGGTGCCCACATTGCTCCAACCGAACATCGCCAGGAACTGCCCGGCCGAGACGGCAATGAGGATGTACGTCGCCATACTCCGCAGCGCGTCGGCCATCATCGTCACCAGGTCCTCCGGCCGCGTCACCGTCCCGACGACTACGCCGTAGACGGCGCCCACCACGAAGAATGCCAGGGCAAGGATCGGGACGATGCCGGTGAAGAACGGTGACACGATCAGATCCCCGTTCTTGCCCTGCAGGGGCCCGCCCGGGACCAGCCAGGCCGCCAGGATCACCGCGAGCACGACGGCGAGCGCGACCAGTGCTGCCGTCAACGCCTTCCGCTCACGCTGCGAGAGTCCGGCCGACAATTCGGCGGCGTCCCCCGCAGCATCCGGATCGAACTTCGGCAAGCTCGGCTCGAGCCAACGCACCAGCACGAAGGTGGTCGCGATCGGGATGACCAGCCCGGACGCGGCTTGGAACCAGTAGTTCATGAGCACGGACGTGTTGGCGTTAATACCGTGCGGTACGGCGCTGGCCGTGAGCGTGGAGAGGTTCGCGTCCAGCGCTCCGATCAGGACGCCGGACGCGTAGCCCGTCATCGTGCCGCCGAAGCTGCCGAGCAACCCAGCGAGCGGGTGACGGCCCGCGGCACGGAACACCAGCGCCGCCAGCGGGGGCAAGACGATGACCGACGCATCCCCCATCACGTGGCCCTGACCGGCGACGAACATCACGGCGAAGGGCACCAGCTTCGCCGGCACGTGCGCGAGGAAGGCCACAACGGCGGCCTTGAGGAAGCCGGTGCGTTCGGCAACGCCCACACCGAGTAGCACGGTGAGCACCACACCGAGCGGCGGGAATCCGATGAAGTTGGCGACGAAGGTGCTCAGCAGATGTTGCAAGCCCGCGATGGAAAGGATGTTGTTGACCGCGACCGTCTTGTCGGTGCCTGGCGTGGTCACTGTCGTGTGCGTGGCCGCGAGGATCGCGCTCACGATGCCGGTGGCGATCAGGAGATACCAGAAAAGCCAGAAGGCACTGGGAACCTTGTTACCAACGCGTTCTACGGCCCGGAATGCTGGGCCGGGTTCAGTGGTGTGGGTTTCTGTTGCGGTCACTGATTCTCCACTCGAAATCGGCTGTCGCGGCCAAGGGAAATGTGAAGCGAGCGCGATTTACGGTCAATTGATCGCTCGCAGTGAAGCTATTCGACGCGTCACTCTAAGTTGACGGAAATCCGACCGTCAACGGTTTCCCGACTGTTAATGGCCGGTATGCGTGAGACGCATGAGCGGTGCTCAGGACGCATTGGACAGCAAGTACGTGAGTCCACTATTGATAGCTGCGTGGTACAGATGACGCGATTCGCTCGCACCCAACTCGGACATTTCCCTACTCCGCTGGAGCCGCTGTCGCGGCTGACCGGCCTGTTGCGTGAGCAGCATGGTCAGGTCCCTGACCTATGGATCAAGCGCGACGACTGCACGGGCCTGGCGACCGGTGGCAACAAAACCCGCAAGCTGGAGTTCTTGGTCGGCGACGCGTTGGCGCAGGGCGCTGACACGCTGATCACCCAGGGTGCAACGCAGTCGAATCACGCCCGGCAAACCGCGGCCGCGGCGGCCGCGGCCGACATGGATTGCAAGATCCTGCTGGAGCAACGCCAGGTCCGTGACGAGGAGTACGAAAACTCCGGCAACGTTCTGTTGGATGAGTTGCTAGGCGCCCAGATCGTGCGCCGGCTGCCGGCCGGCACGAACATGCAGGCTGCGATGGAGGAGCTGGCCGACGAGCTACGCGCCGACGGCAAGCACCCCTACGTCATACCGGGTGGTGGTTCGAACCCGATCGGCGCCCTGGGCTATGTCGATTGCGCTCCCGAGCTCGATGCGGCGCCGGTTGCTGTCGACTGGGTCGTCCACGGGACCGGAAGCGCCGGCACGCAGGCAGGCCTGGTTGCGGGCCTGGCGACCGTCCGGAGCCGGGCCAAGGTGCTCGGCGTCAGCGTCCGCCAGCCCGAAACCAAGCAGGTTGATGCGGTCTTCGGCCTTGCCGAACGCACCGCGGAGCTCATCGGTGGCACCGTGCGCCGGGACGACGTGCTCGTCGACGATCGCTGGGTCGGTGGCGGGTATGGCGTACCGACCGATGAAATGGTGTCCGCCATACGGCTGCTGGCCTCGACCGAGGGAATCCTGCTGGATCCGGTCTATTCCGGAAAGGGCTTCGCCGGGCTGCTGGGCAACATCGCCGACGGCAAGTTCGCCGCGACCGACACCGTGGTCTTCCTGCACACGGGCGGCAGTGCGGGGTTGTTCGGCTACCGGTCGACATTCCAATGACCGAGCCGCTCGTCGGAATCCTGGGCGGTATGGGCCCGGCGGCCACCGCGGCGTTCTACGCGAAGCTGGTCGCCCGGACGCCGGCCATCCGCGACCAGGACCACCTGCGGGTGGCCATCTGGGCGGACCCGACAGTGCCCGATCGGGTCGCCGCTCTGCTGGACGGCAGCACCGATCCCTATCCGCTGATGCTCGCCGGAGCGCGACACCTGCAGTCGCTGGGGGTGACGATCGCGGCGATGCCGTGCCACACCGCGCACGCGTTCCTGCCCCGGCTGATCGCCGACACCGGGCTGCCGTTCGTCGACATGGTCGCGGAGACCGCTCGCGTGCTGCGGCAGCGCGACGCACGACGGGTGGCGCTGCTCGGGACGCGCGGCACGCTGGCCTGCGGGATCTATCAGGAACGACTGCAAGACTTCGACCTCGCGATCCCCGATGAGCAGGCGCAGCAATCGGTCGATGAGGCCATCGCAGCGGTCAAGCGGGGAGCCCCGGCGGAGGGTGCGCGGCACCTGTCCGCGGCGCTTCCGGATGTACCGTTGACCGTGCTGGCGTGCACGGAGCTGCCGCTCGCGGCCGACCGGCTGACCGGCTCGCCGGGCGAATTGTTGGATCCGACGGACCTGCTGGCGGACGCACTGATCACGGAGTGCCGCTGAGCTCGCCTGCGGTCCGCCATACGGCGTCGACCGCGGGCGATGCGGCGCCGCCTCGTAGCCGATAGAGCCGGATCTCCAGCTCAGCCGTCAGCGACGCGTCGCCGATTTGCGAAACACCTTGCCCTGCAAGCGATTCCGGTAGCCAACCGACGCCAAACCCGGTGGTCACCATGGCCGCCAGGGTAGCGGTCAGGTCGCTCTGCATGACCGGTTCGAGATGCAATGTGGGCGTAGCCACCACGATGCGCTCGGTAACCCGGCCGAGGAACGACCCGACGCCGTGGGTGACGGTCGGCACCGGCGCAGCGGCTGTCCCCGGCAGATCAAACGTCGCGTCAATCGCCCGGTATGGCGCCAGCTCGTCACGACCGACGACAAGCCACTCGGCATCCGGACCGAGCATGCTGACCGGTGTGCCTCGGTCGGCGTAGGCCAACAACAGGTCGCAGCCGCCATGCAGCAACGCGTCGTAGCCGTTCAGGGTGTTCGTCGGCAGCAGCACCACCGGTCCCCCGTCGCACTTCGTCCACCATGGCGCGAAGAAGGTCGTCGCCAGTGTATGCGTGGCGAGCACACGCACGGCGTTGCGCGGCGACCGTTGACGCCCGCGGAACTCCTCCCGCAGCGCGGTCAACTCACCCACCGTCTTCATCGCACCGGCGCGCACCGAGACACCCGCCGCAGTCAACGCCACCGGGAACGTCGACCGGTCGACGAGTTCCTCGCCGAACCACAGCTCAAGCGCGCGAATCCGCCGGCTGAACGCCGGCTGGCTGATGTGCTGCGCGTCCGCGGCCCGGGTGAAGCTCTGGTGTTCCACCAGCGCCAGGAAGCTCTCGAGCCAGGCAACATCCACAACCGAAGTCTAGGAGCGGACCTGCCGCGGGGCCGAGCACTTGGCGAGAAGGCGCACGCCACCACAGGTAACGAATCGCGTAGCCCCACCACTGCCATGGCAAGCTTCATTCACGTTGTCCCCCGCTGACGATCTCGGGTTGCGCACTGCGGCGCTCGATTGGTTGCGTGTGCGCACCAACGACGGTCTTGGTGCGCTGACGTCGGACGAGATCGGCGAGTTCGCGTTCCAGGGCGAACGGTTCAGGCTGATGGACGCCCAGCGCGGCATTCGCCCGCGATTCTGTCGTCGGCTCTGTCAATCCGCACCACCTATCGTCCCGGGGGGCTCGCGCGTTCGTATGACGACGACCTCGGCCCCGATGGGCTCGTCCGATACAAGTGGCGTGGACAATATCCTGATCACGCTAAGAACCGGGCGTTGCGCGAAGCCATGCGGCAGGGCGTGCCGCTGATCTGGTTCTGGGGCGTCGGAACCTCCATCTACAAGCCCATCTTCCCGATCTACCAGATCAACGACGATGCTGAGCTGCAGCAATTCGTCGTGGCTACGGACGGCTTGCAGCACCTGCAGGCGACCGGGTCGAAAGTCGAGGAGGTGATGCGTCGTTATCTGCGCGCCGAAACCACCCGCAGACCCCACCAGCCGGTGTTCCGCAGCATGATCATGCGGGCCTACAACACGCGGTGTGCTGTCTGCGAGCTCAAGCACAGTGTGCTGCTCGACGCTTCGCATATCGTGGAGGACAAGCATGAGTCCGGCGTCGCCGCAGTCCCAAATGGCCTGGCCTTGCGCAAGATCCATCATGCCGCGTATGACGCTGGGATCCTCGGTGTCTCATTTCGCTTGGTGGTCGAGATCCGCGACGACATGCATCACGAAGTCGACGGACCGCTCCTCGAGCACGGGCTCAACGGACTACATCGACAGCCACTTCGCGTCATACCGTCACGGCGTTCGGAACACCCGGATCCTGAGTTGCTGGAGCTCCACTACTCGCGGTTCCGCGCGTCTTGACCCTCAGCGATGAATCTCGATGTTCCAGCAACGGGACAACCCCGACCTCTGAATCCGGCAACCTCGGGACACGCAGTTGGAAGTGGGGGCCTCGTCCCTGGCGGCCGATAGAGTCGATGAAGTAATCGCGGCCCGACGGGCTTCCGCCGCAGGACATGCCCCCAACCCGCACGAGTCATTCGTGCTGCCTGGGGACACCTGCCTTGACGCTTTACCGGACATCCGCCGATGGATTTTCTGCAATCGAGCACCGCTTCGTGGAACTGCTCACCGAACACATGAAAGCGGCGACGGGCCGACGACCGAGTCCATCCGAAGCGAACTCGTGGGGGCGGAGCATCCCGGCCCTTCGCGCTGACCTCTTGTCGGCCGGGCTCGGCAGCGTGGAGATGTTGATCGAGCACCAGTTGCCGCTCACCAGTAAACGAGCGGATGTCGTTCTCGTCGGCGAGAATCCGCGGAGCGGCGGACCGTCATACGTGGTCGTCGAGCTGAAGCAGTGGAGCGAGGCAACGACCTACGAGGACGACCTCAACCTCGTGACTGTTCCTGCGTACGGACGGCCGGTGACGCACCCTGTGCTCCAGGTCCGTGACTACTGCGACTACCTCGTCGACTTCACCGTCGCACTGGCGGACCGCAGCCATGCGGTCGCCGGCGCGGCATACCTGCACAACGCCACGAGCACCGGGGTCAGCGACCTCCAGCGACTCCCTGGCGACCAGCGCGGACGAATGTTCACTGGCGACCGGCGTGGGGAGTTTGTGGACTACCACAAGAGCCGGCTTGCGCCCGGCCGGCCGGGCGCGTCATACGCCGACGAGCTGTTGCACAGCCGCATCGCACCGTCTCGCCAACTACTGACGGTCGCGGCCGAGGAGGTGCAGAAGCGAGAGATGTTCGTCCTTCTCGACGAGCAGCGCGATGCCTACAACTTCGTGCTGCACTCGGTCGAGCGTGCCCGACGCGCGAACTGCAAGTCGGCCGTCGTCGTCACGGGAGGTCCCGGCAGCGGCAAGAGCGTGATCGCGCTATCGCTGATGGGTGAACTGATGCGGCAAGGTCGAGCAGCGATGCACGCGACGGGTTCGCGCTCGTTCACGCTGACGTTGCGCAAGGTCGCGGGCAAGCGTTCGCCTCGGGTCCAGAAAATGTTCAAGTACTTCAACTCATTCATGGATGCCGAACCGAACGATCTCGATGTGCTCATCCTCGACGAAGCCCACCGGGTGCGAGAGACGTCGGTCAACCGGTGGACGAAGTCCGCACTGCGCACTGGACGGCCCCAGTTGGACGAACTGTTCTCTGCCGCAAGGGTTCCCGTCTTCCTGTTGGACGAGAATCAGGTTGTGCGCCCTGGCGAACAAGGGACGGTCGAGGATATCGAGAAGTACGCCGCAGAGCACGGCATCGATGTGCAACGAATCAGTTTGGACGACCAGTTCCGATGTGGTGGTTCAGAGGCCTACGTCGAGTGGGTGCAGCGGCTGCTCGGGTTGCACCGAGGCGGTCCTGTCCCCTGGGAGGGTGACCCACGCTTCGATGTGGAGGTCGTCGACTCACCGTTCGAGCTTGAGCACATCATGGAGCAGCAACGGGCCGAGGGATTCGGGGCCCGGATCACCGCCGGCTACTGCTGGAAGTGGAGCGATCCGAACAAAGACGGCACGCTGGTCAACGATGTCGTGCTCGGCGACTGGTCGAAGCCATGGAACCTCAAGGGCGAGCGATCGGTTGGAGGTGCGCCGGCCGCGGCGTTCTGGGCCAGTGACCCGGCCGGATTCGGGCAGGTCGGCTGTGTGTACACGGCTCAGGGCTTCGAGTACGACTACGCCGGTGTCATCATCGGCCGTGACCTGGTGTGGCGACGTGACCGGTGGGTTGCTGATCGCACCGAGAACAAGGATCCAGACTTCCGCAACGCGAAGACCGTCGGCGATGACCGCTTCGACGAGTTGGTCCGCAACGTCTACAAGGTTCTGCTCACCCGGGGCATGCAGGGTGTTGCCATCTACTCCGCCGATCGCGAGACGCGGCAGTTCCTCAAGACACTCGTCGAGCGAACGAGGTAGGCGCCCTGCAACATGCGTGTGTGACCGAAGAATGGACAACCGTCCCACCCGCACGGAAACTCGATGGCGAAGAGCCGCTCGATGGTGTGAATGTGAGGGTCATCGACTTTTGGCGCTTCGCGATGTCAGACCTGCGGATGAACAACGTTCGTGGCGATCTCGCAGAATTTCTCGTCGCGCGCGCCGTCGGCGCAACGGGTCCTCGCGTTGGGTGGGATGCATACGACGTCCTAGCTCCGGACGGCACGCGCATCGAGGTGAAGCATCCGCATACCTGCAGGTCTGGGAGCAACGACGCCCCTTGAACATCTCGTTCTCAGGTCTTCGAGGCCGTACGTGGTCACCACGAGAGGGCGAGTCTGCCGACGCGACATACAACGCTGACGTCTTCGTGTTCGTGGTCCAGACGGCGCGAGCGCACGATGGTCGAAGGACTCGGACAGCGATCTCTTGGTCTGGGAGCACTGCAGCGCCTGGCGGGCGACGGTCTCCCTCACTCGGAACTCGCAAGCGCTGCGCGAGCGACAGCCGCAACTCAGCGAGATGGTGAGCGCTGAAGGGCGGCGGACGGAGTCTAGGAGAGCACCACGCGCCGACCGGCGGTCTTCCCAGCAACTCTAATCCGCGACAATGAGTCACAAGTGGACCATGTCCACCTCGCCTGCCTGGACCTCTGCGTAGGTGAATAGCGGCGGGCGTCGTGACGGCGACTTCCTCGAACGGGGTCAAGAGAAGGCTGCATCCATATCGGCGAAGGCGTAGCGTCTCGTCATGCAGCATCGGGATCCTTCAGATTGCGGTCAGGCAGACGTCGCCGGCCGGTCCGCGCGCCGCGAGTTCGAGCGAAGGCGGCAGCTACGGCGCGAGCGCGTTGCCTCTCGCGGCCGAGTTGCACGGGTATCAGCTGCAGTCACCCCTGAACCGCAGAGCACGAAGGCCTGGGACCAGGGCGCGAAGGGTGAAGAACTGGTCGGCGCGCGGCTGGACCGGCTGCGCGAGCACGGTGTCGGCATACTGCACGATCGCCGGATCCCACGGCGCGGCAACATCGACCATCTAGCCGTCACCCCTGCCGGAGTCTGGGTCATCGACACCAAGCGTTACCAAGGCCGTCCACAACTCAAGGTGGAAGGCGGGTTGTTCCGACCACGGACCGAGCGCCTGGTGGTCGCCGGACGAGACCGGGACAAGCTCGTCCTCAGCGTTGAAACCCAGGCTGCCCGGGTACGAGAGGTGCTCGGCGACGTCCCAGTCACCGGTGCTCTCTGCTTCGTCAACGCCGACTGGCCGCTCATCGGCGGATCGTTCGTCACGCGAGACATCCACGTGCTGCCGCCGCGGGCGTTGGTGAGGACCCTGGCCCGATGCTCGGCTGGCGCGGTAAATGTAGCGGATACCGTGCGCCTCCTCGACCGCCACTTCCGTCCTGCCTAACGCGTGATGGGCGGGTTCAGTGAACTCGCCGAGCCCGCCCAAAACAGTGCCGCCGGGCGGCCACGGCCGCGTCGTACCTCGCCGGTCGGCTCCACGAAGCCGTCGGTGCCGGTCACCTTGCGATAGAAGCTTGCAGGATCGAGCGTGGCGCCCCACACCGCTTCGTAGACGGCCCGCACCTCGCTCACCGCGAACTTCTAGTTGAGGAAACTCGTTGCGAGCGCGGCGCGGAATACTCAGGATTCGAGAGAGCGCGCTCGACTCCGTCTTCCAGTATCTGCGCGTGATCGAACGCGAGCCGGCGATGCAGCGCCTGATCCACCGGCACCGAGAATGCGTCCTCGGCGTCGGTGCCAAAGACCGAGTCCGGCAGGTTCGCCGCGAGCGCGAGGTGCGCGACCGAGACGTCACCGATCGGTCCGTGGGAGCTGTTCGAGCGACGCCTGTCGGCATACATCTCGACGATGTTCGACGCGGACGACAGCCTGCAGCTCTACATACCGCGATTCGCCGAGGTCGACCCGTGGGTGATCGACATCCACACCGTGCCGGAAGACCAAGTGATCCGCATCGACTACACGTGGGACGAGGTCTACCTCCGAGCTGACGACCCGGCCGACACCATCCACCGGATGCGCACCGTGCTCGAGGGTGGACGTTTCCGGATCTCCCATCCCCAGTTGCTCACCGTCTCCGCCGACGGTCCGGCTGCGGCCGGAGTCGGGATCCTCGGGCTCGGAGTTCGGGGCACCGTGCCCTCGCTCGACGACGAGGCTGTCCCGTCACTGGTCACCAGCAACCGCGATCAGCTGCTGGGCGCGCTGCTGGCCCACGCCCGCACCGCGTTCGACGACGAGATCGAGCTCGACGAGGACGAGGATCTCCCGCTCTTCATCAACGGAGTGCGCCTGTGGGCCGGTGTCCCCACATCGAAGCCGTCGATCATGCTCTTCACCCGCGTCGTCGACAACGTGCACTCGCGGCGGCAGGCATGCGTCGATGTCAACGTGCTCAACCGGAGCAATCTGTGGTCTCGTTGGGTGGTCCGGGACCACTCCGTCTGGCAGCACTTGTCGATCCCGTCGTTCATCTTCCAGCCTGACGTGTTCGACGAGATGCTGCAGCTCTTCACGTCCGACTATCGGTCCACCCAGCTCGACCTCGCGGATCGGCTCGGTGGGCAGCCGGCGTCCGGATGAGACTGACGGCTCCAGCAGAGAAACAGGAACGATGGCGAACATCTTCGTTCTTGACATAGATGATGACCCAGCGCGTGTAGCTCGTGGCGCAGCAGTTCGCTGCGCGACAGCCTCCACGACGAAGTCACGCGAGGCGCCTCGCGCACGATCGCCTGCTCCGCTCGCCCAGCAGATCGTAGGAGCCGTCGCCGACCCGCACCTGCTGCCCGTGAGAGGCCCTTCGAGACGCCGCTCGTGCCTCGCGGCTCCTCAAGGCACTCGATCTCGATACGTCGCTCGTGCCTCGCGACTACTCGATCAGCGTGCTCGTGTCTCGCGACTACTCGATCAGCGTGCTCGTGTCTCGCGACTACTCGATCAGCGTGCTCGTGTCTCGCGACTACTCGATCAGCGTGCTCGTGCCTCGCGACTACTCGATCAGCGTGGTCGTGCGCTCCTCCGGCACTCGACCGGCGCGCTGCGTGGACTACTTGATGAAGTGTTCCTTCTTCAGCCAGTCGTAGGCGACGTCGGCCGGTTCCTTACCGTCGACGTCGACCTTGGCATTGAGCCGCAGCAGCACGTCGTTGGTGAGCTTCTTGCTCACCGGCGCAAAGATTTTCGCGATCTGCGGGTACTTCTTCATCGTCTTCTCCTGCACCACGAAGGAGACGTTGTACTTCGGGAAGAAGTTGCGGTCGTCCTCCAACACCTTCAGGTGCAGCGCCACGATGCGGCCGTCGGTGGTGAAGACCTCCCCGAAGTTGCACTTGCCGTGCGCCGTCGCGTCATAGATCGCGCCCGTCTGATACACGCGCAGATTCTTGCGCGGGACACCGCTGCCCAGCGGCACGTCATACTTCTTCAGCATGCCTTTCAGACCGTCCGGGCGGTTGATCAGCTCCGACTCGACGCAGAACGTGCGCTGCGACTTCGGCACCCTGGCCAGCTGCGACAGTTTGGTGATGTGGAACTTCTGCTGCACCTTCTGGGTCACCGCGAAGCCGTAGGTGTTGTTCATCGGCGCCGGCGGCAACCACACCAGCTGGTTCTTCTTCAGGTCCTCGTCGCGCACCGCGACATACTGCTTGTGCTCGTCCGGGATCGGCTTCTCGTGCTGCAGGTAGGTGATCCAGCCGGTGCCGGTGTATTCCCACATGCCGTCGATCTGCCCGTCCAGCATCGCCTGTCGCGCGGACGCCGAGCCGGGGATGTTGGTCAGGTCGGTGACTTTCGCACCGGCCGACTTCAGCAGGATGATCGCCATCTTGCCCAGCAGGATGTTCTCGGTGAAGTTCTTCGAGCCGATCGAAAGCGACGCACCGCCAAGCGATTTCGTCTGTGCCAACGACCCGGCCAGCTCCGCCGACGGCACGTAGCCGCCCGCCGTCGCCAGCCCGAGGCAGCCGGTGGTCGTCATCGCCACCACCGCCGCACCCGCGACGGCCGCCAGCGTCCTGCGGCGCCCCGCCCGAGATCGTGTATGGCGCAAGGTCATTCGCATCAGATCCCCTTCGGACGGACCAGCAGCTCCAGCACCCGGCCGAACCACTCCACCAGCAGCGCCAGCAACGCGATCAGCACTGCACCGGCAACCATCACCGGATAGCGGTAGAGCGTGATGCCGGCGGTGATCACGCCGCCCAATCCGCCGGCGTTCACGAACGTCGCCAGGGCGGCCGTGCCGACCACCAGCACCAGCGAGGTGCGGATGCCGGCCATGATGACCGGCAGGGCCAGCGGCAACTCCACCCGGAAGAGCACCGCACCCATCGAAAGTCCCACTCCCCGACCGGCTTCCACCAGCGTCGGGTCCACGCCCTGCAATCCGGTGATCGTGTTGCGCAGCACCGGCAGCACGCCATACAACGTGAGCGCGGCAATGGCGACCCAGAAGCCGGTCCAGCTCGACAACCAGATGAACAGCAGCACGATCAGACCGATCGACGGCGCCGCCTGGCCGGCGTTGGCCACCCCGACGACCACCGGAGCCAGCACCTTCAGGCCGGGCCTGGTGAGCGCAATGCCCAGCGGCACCGCGATCGCCACCACGATGGCCGACGCGACGATGGTCAACTTGACGTGCTGCCACAACTCCAGCCGTACCTCGCGCCAGGCAAGGGAACTCGACTCGACGTAGTCCAGCGACGCGGTCTGCCGCCACCACACGTAGAGCAGGAAGCCGACGATCACCAGCACCGGGATGGCGAAGAGCTCGATCGCCATCCCGCGGCTCATCCGGCCGCGCCGGTGGCTGCCGGTGGCCGGTTCGACCTCGGCCGTCTCGGTCTCGGGGGTGCTGGTGTCGATGCTCATCACGCCTGTCCCTGCTCGAGCTCCTCGTCGGTCGGCGCGATCGAGATGCGCTCGGCCGGGTGCTCGTCCGTGCCGCCGGCCGAAGGAGCAGTCTCGGCCTCGGCCTCCCGCTGCATCGCCTCGATGAAGTCGGTGACCGTCCGGAAGTCGACCACACCGAGGTAGGCGTCGCGGTCGCCGGTCACCAGGGCGCCGCCGTGCCCGCTGACCAGCATGGTGTCCAGCGCGTCGTTCAGCGTCGCCCGCGTGTCCAGGGTGACCGGGTCTTTGTCGGGATCGACGATCGTCGCGCCGGTCAGCTGCCGCAGCCACGGCCAGCCGCGCGGCCGGTTGCGGCTGTCGAGCACGATGACCGCGTTGTCCCCGTTGGCCTCGGCACGCCTGCGCACCTGCGCGGTGTCCTCCCCGATGGTCGCCGTCGTCGGCATACGCAGCTCGAGATCCGAAACCCGTGCCAGGCTCAGGCGTTTCAGCGACGACCCAGCACCGACGAAGTCCTGGGCGAAGTCGTTCGCCGGGGTGCTCAGGACCACCTCCGGGGTGTCGTACTGCGCGATGTGCGCGCCCTCCTGCAGGATCAGCACCCGGTCGCCCAGCTTGATCGCCTCGTCGATGTCATGGGTCACGCAGACGATCGTCTTGCGCAGTTCGCGCTGGATCGACAGCAACTCGTCCTGCAGCCGCTGCCGGGTCATCGGGTCGACCGCACCGAACGGCTCGTCCATCAGGATCACCGGCGGGTCCGCGGCCAACCCGCGCGCCACACCGACACGCTGCTGCTGACCGCCGGACAGTTCGCGCGGGTAACGGCTGCGGTACTTGGCCGGGTCCAGGCCGACCAGATCCAGCAGCTCGTCGACACGTTCCTTGATCCGGGCGGAGTCCCAGCCGAGCAGCTTCGGCACCAGCGAGATGTTCTTGGCGACCGACATGTGCGGGAAGAGACTGCCTCCCTGGATCACATAGCCGATGGTGCGGCGCAGCTCGTCGACCTTCTTGCCGCGGATGTCCTCGCCGCCGATGCTGATCGTCCCCGATGACGGCTCGATCAACCGGTTGATCATCTTTAAGGTGGTGGTCTTGCCACACCCCGACGGCCCGACGAACATGACGATCTCGCCGGCCGGCACCGTCAGGCTGATGTTGTCGACCGCCGGAGCCTTCTGGCCGCGGTAGATCTTCGTCACGCCGTCCAGCCGGATCTCGGCGCCGCTGACCTGCTCGCTGCTGGCCGTGGTGGTCTCCAGAGCTGTCATCAGACTCGCACTCCCTTTGAGGTGGTGAGCCGCCCGAGGAGGAGCAGCAGGACGTCGAGGATGAGCGCCAGCACGACGATCCCGATCGTCGCGGACAGCGCGTAGTTGAGGGCGTTCTTGCCGCCGACCTGCGCCAGGCCGGTGAAGATCCAGCCACCGAGGCCGGGTCCGAGGACGTATGCCGCAATGGCGGCGACACCCATGCACATCTGCAGCGACACGCGGATCCCGCTGAGGATCACCGGCCAGGCCAACGGAATCCTGATGCGCAGCAAGGTCATCGGTTCACTCATGCCCATGCCGCGAGCGGACTCGATCAGCGTCGCGTCGACCCCCTGCAGACCGACCACCGCGTTGCGCAGGATCGGCAGCACGGCATAGAACGTGACCGCGACCAGGGCCGTGGCGGAGCCGAGGCCCGTGATCGGCAGCAACAAGCCGATCAGCGCCAGCGACGGGATGGTCAAACCGATCGCACTCACCGCGTTGGCCACCGGCTCCAGCTTCGGCAGCCGCGTCACGAGCACCGCGAGCGCCACCGCGATCACCGTCGCGAAGATGACGGCCAGGATCACCAGATAGGCGTGATTCCACGCATTGATGAGGAACTGGGCACGGCGGTCTGCCAGGAAGTCCCACACGGCTTGCCTCCCGACGGGTCCTGAGCGAAGCGTGTGACGCACTCCGCAGTTGTTTGATCCGTCAATAACTCAAGCACACCGCCAGTCAGCTGCCAAACAGCAAACTCGTTCCCGCGGCACAGTTTTCGATTTTGTATGCCGCATGGAGCGCCTCGGGAGCACGAGCCATGTGCCGCCTTTGGCGTTGTGCGTCAACGCTTCTCGGCGGCTTCGTCCGAGACTCGCAACGCCGTGAAACCGCGTCCGGTATCGGATTGGTCACGATCTGGCGGGGATTCGCGTGTCGGTCGATCCGGCCGCGGGTCGAGGCCGCATCCAGACCACTCCGCGTGAGAATGGGCCTTGATCTCGATACACCTCCTCCGCTGCGCTCCCCCGGCACTCGATCAGCGAGCCGGCGCTCCCCCGGCACTCGATCAGCGAGCCGGCGATCGATCGACGTGGGCCGGTCAGCCGGAGTTGCGCAGCGCCGTGGCCAGGCCGTTCATGGTGAGCAGGATGCCGCGTTGCACCTGCGGGTCGTCGTCGCCGTTGCGGTAACGGCGCAGCAATTCCACCTGCAGGTGGTTCAGCGGTTCCAGGTACGGGAAGCGGTTGAAGACGGAGCGCTTGAGGTTCGCGTTGTCCCACAACAGGTCCTCGTGACCGGTGACCCGGGCGAACATCTGCAGCGTCCGCCGGTGTTCGTCGACGATCTTGGAGAAGACCCGTTCGCGCAGCGCTTCGTCCTCGACGAGCCGTGAATACCGTTCAGCGATGCCGAGATCCGACTTGGCCATCACCTGGGCGAGGTTGGACATCACCGTCTGGAAGAACGGCCAGCGCTCGTAGTAGCCGCGCAGCGTGGCCAGCCGTGACTCGTCGTCGCCGACCCACTTCTCCAGCGCGCTACCGGTGCCGTACCACCCCGGCAGCATCACCCGCGACAACGACCAGGACATCACCCACGGGATCGCCCGCAGGTCGCTGATCTTCGTGGTCGCCCGACGCGAGGACGGACGGGACCCGATGTTCATCGCCCCGATCTCGGCCACCGGGGTCGAGGTCGTGAAGTACTCCACGAATCCTTCGGTGCGGTGCACCAGGTCGGCATACGCATCCTTGGCGAGGGCGGCGATCTCGTCGAGCGCGGCATAGGCGTCCGCGGTATCGTCACCCAGGCCCTCGACGTCCAGCAGCGACGCCTCGATGGTGGCCGCCAGCAGCGTCTCCAAGTTGCGGGTCGCGAGCGGCGGCTCGGCATACTTCGCCGCGATGATCTCGCCCTGCTCGGTCAGCCGCAACGAGCCACGCACCGCACCCGGCGGCTGCGCCAGGATCGCCTCGTAACTGGGGCCGCCACCGCGACCGACCGTGCCGCCGCGACCGTGGAAGAGCCGCAACCGGATGCCGGTCTCCCTCGCCGCCTCCACCAGGTCGAGCTCGGCGCGGTAGAGCGCCCAGTTGGCCGCGAGGTAGCCCCCGTCCTTGTTGGAGTCGCTGTAGCCGAGCATCACCTCCTGCAGGCCGTCCTTGGAGTCCACCAGTTGCCGATAGACCGGCACCTCGAGCACCGCCCGCATCGTGGCCGCCGAAAGCTGAAGATCCTCAATGGTTTCGAAGAGCGGCACGATGTTGACCGAGCAGGTCGCGCCGGCGCCGCCGACGCCTGGATCCAGCAGACCTGCCTCCTTCAGCAGCACCGCGGTCTCCAGCATGTCCGACACCGAGGTGCACATGCTGATCACGTGGTTGGGCACCGCCTCGGTCCCGAACGTGCGCACCGCGCGAGCCGCGGCAGCCGTGATCGCCAACTCCTTGGTGGTCTGCTCGCCGAACTCCGCACCCGCACCGATCAGCGGGCGCCGGTTGGTCAATTCCGCCGTGAGCAGCTCGACCCGCGCGTCCTCGTCGAGCGACAGGTAGTCCGAGTGCACGCCCGCCCAGGCGAAGACCTCCGCGATGGTCTCCTCGTTGATCCCGGAATCCTGCCGCAGATCGAGTCCGTAGAGGTGGAATCCGAAAGTCCGCACCGCTTCGCGCAATCCGAGTAACCGGTCGTCGGCGATCAACGCGCCGGAGCCGCTGCGCAATGCCGCGTCGATGACGTCCAGATCGGCAGACAGCTCCGCCGCCGTGGTGTATGGCGCGGCGCCCGACACCTCCACCGCCGCCTCGAACCAGCCGCCGAAGAACGCGCTGTGGGTGGCCGACAACCGTCCGCGGATCCAGCCGATCACCTGCCGGAACGGTTCGTCCGAACGCTGGTCGGTGGTGTTGTGCGCGGCGAGCTCGAGCAGCTCCGGTGTCGTGGGCGTCATTCGGATGGAGAAGGAGAACTCGTCCTCCAGTGTCTCCAGTTGCCGCAGATAGTGCTGCAACGCGGTCTGCGAAGCACGCCCGGTCGCAGTCGCGACGACCTCCGCGGTCACGTTCGGGTTGCCGTCGCGATCACCACCGATCCACGAACCCGCCCGAAGCACAGGTTCTTTCGCGAGATCGGCCGAGGGGTAGCGCGCCCCGAGTTCTTCGCGCACACGAGCGTTGAGCTGCGGCATCACCTCCAACAGCGAGGCCTCGAACCACCGCAGGCCGACCTCGATCTCATCGGTGATGTCGACGCGCTGCAACCGGACCAGTGCGGTCTGCCACAACGTGATGATCTGCAGCCGGATGACCCGCTCTCCCGCCGCCAGTGCGGCCGGGGTGAGATTGCCGTGCTCCCGTTGCCGCATGACGTCCTTGATGCGCGACTGGGTCTGGAAGACCGTGCGGCGGCGCGTCTCGGTCGGGTGTGCCGTGATCACGGGCACCACCGTGGCGCCACCGAGGGCGTCGCCGACGGTGGCCTCGTCCAGCTGGGCGGCATCCAGCTTCGCGAAGGTCGCCGCGAGCGAACCGTCCACCGGCGGCTCCCCGGCATCCACGTGCAGTGCCCGGCGCCGCTCCCGGTGCAGGTCCTCGGCCAGGTTGGCCAGCAGCGCGAAGAGGCTGAAGGCACGCACGATCTTCATCGCGCGCTTGGTCGGCAGGCCGTCGAAGATGGCCGCGAACTCCTCGCGGTGCTCCTCGCGACGTCGCACCGCGAACGCCCGCGTTCGTGCTTCCTCGACCAGCGCGAGGACCTCCTCGCCCTCCTGGTCGCGGATCACCTCCCCGAGGATCCCGCCGAGCAGGCGAATGTCCTCACGTAACGGCTCGGAAGCCGCGCGTCCCTGCTCGGTGACGTCGAAAGCCAGCATGTGATCGAACATGGCCCCCAGCATGGCGCCTCCGCGCCCATCATGTGGTCGTTCGTCTCGCGACGTGAGCAAACTCGCATCGCGACGTCGCCCCTCTGCGCTCCACCGGCGACACGGCACACCGGCGATCGCCGAGCGGCTAGCCTCGAGTCGATGACCTCCGATGCCGCCATCACGGTGACTGTCGCCCCGCACTGGGTGAACAGTCTTTTCCTGCGTCCCGCGGCGCGGCCGGTCGTGCAGCTCGACGGCGACGATCACGTTGTCCGGTGGGGCAAGGCAGTCACGCTCACTGTGCCCGCCGGCCCGCACCGGATCCGTGCGTTCTTCCGCTACCGCGGTACACAGACCGCGCTCGGGTCGACGCAGCGCGACATCGACGTCACCTCCGGGGACGCCTGGCACCTCGTCGCCACGCACGGCTGGACCAACGGGTCGGGCCTCAGCTTCACCAGGGTCGACCGCACGTGACCGTGCTCATCGACCCACCCAGCTGGCCGGCGCACGGCACGCTCTGGTCGCACCTGGTCAGCGATGCGTCGTACGACGAACTCCACGCATTCGCAGGGACGCTCGGCATACCTCG
This sequence comes from Flexivirga sp., assembly GCF_051955415.1. Taxonomy (NCBI): domain Bacteria; kingdom Bacillati; phylum Actinomycetota; class Actinomycetes; order Micrococcales; family Dermacoccaceae; genus Flexivirga; species Flexivirga sp. The sequence goes on along the minus strand of NZ_JBQCGS010000029.1, from coordinate 23,234 downwards.
TCGACTTTTCGATCACGACCACTACGACCTGCCCGAGGACCGGTATGCCGCAGCAGTCGCCGCCGGCGCGACCGAGGTCACCGGGTCCCAGTTGATCCGCGCGCTGATCTCCAGCGGGTTGCGGGTGCGCGAGCGGGACCGGCACGAGGACACGCACTCGGACACACACGTGCACGGGCATGGGCACTGAATCGGCGCGGTGGGTTGGTAGGTTCGACGGAACGCCCTCGGAGCAGCAAGGATTCGCATGTCAGCAAACCTCGAGGTCTCCATCGAGATCAGCGCCACCCCGATGCAGGTGTGGAACGTCGCGTCCGACCTATCCCGGATGCCGCGGTGGAGCCCGCAGACCCGCCGCGTCATCGTCCGCGGCGGACCGCTTCGGCTGGGCAGCAGGATGATCAACCTCAACCGGCGCGACGTGCGGGTCTGGGCCACCCGCAGCACCGTCGTCGCCTTCGAACCGGGCAAACGGATCGCCTGGGAGATGAAGGAGAATCACGCGACCTGGAGCTTCGACCTCGAGCCGCTGGACGACAACACGCGGATCCGGCTCATCGAGCGCCGGGACGTCTCAGCCGGCATCAGCAAGGCGTCCCGGCTGCTGATCGACACGTTCCTGGGCGGCGAGGACAGCTTCGAGCGCGAACTCACCACCGGCATGCGGCAGACGCTGCAGCGCATCCGCAACGACGTCGAACTCGCTTCGTAACACGGGGATTCCACACACCATGAGCACCTGCGTCTTCTGTCAGATCGCGGCCGGTGAGGCGAGCGCGCACGTGGTCGCGCGCACCGAGCACACGGTCGCCTTCCTCGACAACCGGCCGGTCTTCAAGGGGCACGTCCTCGTCATACCCACTGACCACGTGGTGACGCTGCCGGAGCTGCCGGACACCGTGCTCACGCCGTTCTTCGCGGAGGTCCGCCGCATCGCGGCCGTCATACCCGACGTGCTGGATGCGCAGGGCACCTTCGTCGCCATGAACAACAAGGTGTCCCAGAGCGTCGCCCACCTGCACTGCCACGTGGTGCCGCGCACCAAGGGTGACGGGCTGCGCGGCTTCTTCTGGCCGCGGGTGCGGTATGCCGAGGGTGAGCAGGCCGACTATGCGGCGCGGCTGCGCGGAGCCCTCTCCCAGGTGTGACCGTCCGCAGCCGGCAGTACCCCGGCATTACCGTGCCGCCGATCAGATCGTTACCAGCGTCCGCACAGGGTTAGTGCTTAACTTGAGAGAGGCGGGGGCGCGCCCCGCGACGACGGTCGACCGTCACGGCGACCGCCGCCCAAGGTCGACTCGGAGGTCAACCATGGAAGGCTCAGTGCAACCCGGAAGCGTCGTCGTAGGGATCGACACCTCCACCTCTTCGATCACCGCCCTGGACTGGGCGGCGGACTATGCCCACTCGACGCACTCGCCCATCCACCTCGTGCACGGCTTCAGTCACGACCGGCCGGATCTGATCTTCAATATGGGGGCCGAGCCGGAGAAGCTGTATGCCGCCGGCGAACGTGTGCTGACCCGCGGTCGCAACCGAGTCCTGTTGAAGGACGCGCGAATCCCGATCACCACCTCGCACCCGGACGGTTACCCGGCCGCGGCTCTGGTGCGCGCCAGCACCCACGCGAAGCTGGTCGTGCTCGGCTCGCACGGCGACAGCATGCTGCACATCTCCTCGCTCGGGGAGACAGCGCATCAAGTGGCAGCCCATGCCAAGTGCCCGGTGGCGGTCATCCGCAAGGAGTCGGAGGCGGCATACGGCCGCATCACCGCCGGCGTCGACCGTTCACCGCACAGCCGCAAGGCGCTGGCCTGGGCCTTCACCGAGGCCGAGCGCACCCACGCCGACCTGCACGTGCTGCACGTCTGGCAGCCGGACGACGCCAAGGATCCGGGCCTCGGCAGCGCCGACTGGAAGTCCTACATGGCCAGCGCGCGATCGCAGATCGAGGCGTCCGTCGGCGGACAGCAGGAGCTGCACCCGGGGGTGAAGGTGCTCACCGAGCTCGTCGACGGCAACCCGACGCGCGCGCTGGTCGACAAGTCGCACGAGAGCGACCTGGTCGTCGTGGGTGCACGCGGGATCGGCGGCTTCGAGGGACTCACCCTCGGACGTGTGGCGGTCGACCTGCTGTCGCACGCCACGTCGCCGGTCCTCATCATGCACTGACGAGGGCGCTAACTCGTGCTGGTCGTCCCGGACCCGCTGAGTTCGGTCGCGCCCAGCCGGTCCAGCAGGAACGCGAAGCCGAACGACGCCTGCTCCCAGCTGTCGTAGCGACCGCTCCGGCCGCCGTGCCCGGCCACGAGTTCGGTCTTGAGCAGGATCGGCCGCGCCGGGTCGGCCTCCACGGTGGCGCGCAGCTGCTGCACCCACTTGGCCGGCTCGACGTAGAAGACCCGGGTGTCGTTGAGGCTGGTCGTGGCCAGGATCGCCGGATAGCGCGTCGCGCGGATGTTCTCGTAGGGCGTGTAGGACTTCATGTACGCATACACCTGCGTGTCCGCGATGGGGTTGCCCCACTCCTCCCACTCGCCCGCCGTCAGCGGGAGCGACGGATCGAGGATGGTGGTCAGCGCATCGACGAACGGCACGTCGGCGTGCACGGCGGCATACAGCTCCGGCGCGAGGTTGACGACGGCGCCCATCAGCAACCCACCGGCCGAAGCGCCTTCTGCCGCAAGGCGATCTGGGTGCACCCAGCCGAGGTCGATCAGCGCGCGGGACGCCGCGACGAAGTCGGTGAAGGTGTTGCGCTTGGCCAACAACTTGCCGTCGTCATACCAGCTGCGGCCGAGTTCGCCACCGCCGCGGATGTGCGCGACCGCGTAGACGACACCGCGGTCCAGCAGGGACAGCCGTGCCGCGGAGAAGTAGGGGTCGACGGACACCTCGTAGGAGCCGTAACCGTAGATGTACCCGGGGTTGCTCCCGTCGGCGGCGACATCTCGGCGCCGAACCAGCGACACCGGGATCCGGGCGCCGTCCTGCGCGGTGACCCACAGACGTTCCTCGACATACAGCTGCGGTTCGAAGCCGGGCACGTCGCGCTGTTTGAGCAGCGTGAGGTCGCCGCTGGTGGCTGCGTAGTCGAGCACGCTGCTGGGGGTGAGCCACGACGTGAGCGCCAACTGCACTGTGTCCGTGACGTATTCGGGGTTGTTGCCCAGCGCGAGCGAATGCAGCTGCGGCTCCACCGGTATGGCGCGTGGCTCGGCCAGGATGCCGTCGAACGCCTTGGGCAGCAGCCGCAGGGTGCGCAGCCCGTCGTGCCGCATCGAGACGATCACGAAGCCGGCGAACGCGTCGACGCCGAGGATCCGGTCACCGTCCGCACCGGTCATGACGGTGCGCCAGTGGTCGCGCCCGGGCGTCGCGATCGGAGCCTCGGCCAGGTCGAAATCGACGCGGTCGGCGTTGTGCACGACGAGGATCCGGTCGCCGTCGACCTCGACGTCGTAGTCGAGACCCGGCACCCGCGGCTGCACGACACGCACCGGTCCGGTCGGATCGGTCAGGTCGAGCAGATGCGCTTCCGTCGTGGTGCTGGAGCCGATCATCACGATCAACCAGCGCTCGTCGCGGGACTCCCCGATCATCAGCGAGAACTGCTCGTCGTCCTCGCGCAGCACGAGCACGTCCTGGTCCGCCGGCGTGCCCAGCTCGTGGCGCCATACCTCGTGGGCGCGCCAGGCATCGTCCCGCCGGGTGTAGAACAGGTGACGGCCGTCGATCGACCAGACCACCCCGTTGCCGATCTGCCGGACGTCGTCGTCGATCACCGACCCGGTGGCCGCTTCGCGCACCGACAGGTCATACAGCTCGCCGCCGGTCACGTCCAGCCCGACGGCCACCCGGGTGCCGTCATGACTCACCGCCAGGTCGGACAACTCGAAGAAGTCGTGCCCGGCCGCCTCCGCGTTGCCATCCAGCAGCACCTGCTCCCCGGGCAGCGGCTGCCCCGGCTGCGGGTCGGGGCGGTCCGCGCTCGCGACATACGGCACGCGCACGTGGACGGCATACTGCTCGCCCTCGATGGTCCGCGTGAAATACCACCAGTCCCCCATCCGCACCGGCACCGACAGATCGGTCTCGCGGGTGTGCGCCTTGATCTCCCCGAAGATGGTGTCCGCCAACGGCTTCAAGCGGTCGGTGACGGCTGCGGTGTAGGCGTTCTCGGCCTCCAGATGGGCGATCACCTCGGGCGACTCCTTGTCACGCAACCACTCGAAGTCGTCGACGAACGTGTCGCCGTGAAAGCTACGAGTGGTGGGCTGGCGGCGTGCCTGCGGCGGCTGCGGAGAAGTCACCGCCTCAGCCTACGAGTGCGTTCCGGAACGTCGGCAGCGGTCTCGATCGGTCGTGCACCCATCCGGGCCGATCCGCCCACCGAACCGGCGACCGTTGCCGGTTGTGCACCGGAGTACTTCTTGAAACCCGGCTTGCGCACGACAACTACTCGTTGATCCCGGTCTGCTCCACGCCCGCAACGATCCAGCGCTGCAGGAAGAGGAACATCAGCAACAACGGCACCATCGACACCAGCGCGGCGGTGAACATGCCGGACAGATCGACTGACTGCGCCGTGATGTATGTCGACAGCGACACCTGCACCGTCCACGCCGACTGGTCCTGGCCGATGACCAGGGGCCAGAGGAAGGCGTTCCAGCTGCCGATGAAGGTGATGGTGGCGATCGCCGCGGTGAAGCCCCACGAGTTCGGGATCACGATCGCGAGGAAGGTGCGCATCGGTCCGGCTCCGTCGATGCGTGCCGCCTCCTCCAACTCCTTGGGAAAGCCGAGGAAGTACTGCCGGAAGAGGAACGTCGCCAGCGACTGGAACAACCCCGGGATGATCAGGCCGCGCAACGTCGACACCCAGCCCAGCGAGGACACCATCACGAAGGAGGGCACGAAGGTGACCGCTGCCGGGATCAGCAGCGTCGCAACGATCAGGTAGAAGACGGCGTTGGCGTAGCGCACCGTGGACCGCGCCAGGCCGTAGCCCGCCATACCGGAGATGACCAGCACCAGCACCGTCTGGGTGACCGCGATCGCCAGTGAGTTGAGCATGCTGCGGGCCAGCGGCACGGTCGAATTGTTGAAGGTGTCAGCGAAATTCGACCAGTGCGGGCTGGACGGGAACCACGTCCAGTGATCGATGCCGACCAGTTGCTGCTCGCTGGACAACGCACCGCGCAGCAGCAGGTAGAACGGCACCAGGAAGATCAGCGCGGCCACCGACAGCACGACGTAGCGCACGGTCACACCGGGAGCGCCGCGGAGTCTTGCAGATGCAAATCGGGATCCCCGCGAAGTATCGGAGGAGCGGAGCGGGGGAGAACTTCGTGGGGTGATATTCACGTCTCTCGCCTCCCGATGCCGGTGAACCGTCCCTGCAGCAGCGCGAAGATCGCGATGAGCAGGGTGAGGATGACGGCGCCGGCGCTCCCGTCGCCGAAGTCCTGCCCGTTGCCCAGCGCAATGTTGAACAGGTAGACCAGCGGCGGACGGGCGTATGGCGGGTAGCCTCCCGTCGTCGACAGCACGTTGTAGAACTCGTCGAACGCCTGGAACGCGTTGACCAGCAACAGCATCAGCACCGCGGTCGACGTGGCGCGCAGTTGCGGGAAGGTGATGTAACGGAACGCCTTCCAGCCGGTCGCACCGTCGAGTGCGGCCGCTTCGTAGAGCTGTTGCGGCACGCGTTGCAGTGCAGCCAGGAAGAGCACCATGAAGAAGCCGACCTGCAGCCAGAGCCGCACGGTGACCAGCACCAGCCAGTACCACGGCGGATGCACCACCGACAACCAGGCGATGGGCGGGCCGCCGAGCCAGCCCAGGACCGTGTTGACCATGCCCGCGGCCGTGCCGCCGAAAAGCGAATGACGCCAGATCATCGCCGCCACCACGTAGCTGCATGCGGTCGGCAGGAAGAACACCGACCGGAAGAACGCCTTGCCGCGCCGGACCCCGTTCACCAGGACCGCCAGCGCGAGGGACAGCACGAAGGTCGTCGGCACGATAAACGCCGCGAACACCACGAACGTCAGCAGACTGGACCGGAAGCTGGGATCGCCCAGCATGCGCCGATAGTTGTCGAACCCCACGAAATGCGTGGGGGTGACGGTGTTCCGGGCGTCGTAGAAGCTCAGCCAGACGCTCCACAGGATGGGTATGACGACGAAGATCAGCAGTCCGGCGACGAAGGGTCCGACGAAGATCCAGAACCACAGGTGCGGGCTGTCGGTCCACTTGCGGCGCGGACTGGCCGGCCGCACCTGCCCTGCGGCGCCCGGCCCGGTGGCCGGGCCGGTGGCCGGGCCGAGAGCCGGCTCAGCCACCGATCCTGCGCAACTCGGCGTCGACGACCTTGGCGACACCGGCCAGGCTCGAGGTGGCGTTGGCGCCCGAGCGGACGATCTTGTCGACCGCGTCGGTCATCGCGGTGGCCGACTTCGGCGACCACAGCAAGGGTGTCTGCGGGTGGCCGTAGCTCTTCAGGTAACCGGCCGCGGTCTTGGCCTCGCCGGACTGCAGTGTGGTGGCCTTGCCGATGAGGCTGGTGCGCGAAGGCACGTGGAAGCCGTAGCTCTGTGCGAAGTCGAGCTGGTCGGCGGTCTGGTCGACCCACAGCCACTTGACGAACGCCTTCGCGGCGGCGACGTCCTTGGCCTTGGCACTGACGCAGGAGGCGTAGGCGCCGACCGGGACCGACGGCGTGCCGGAGGACCCGATCGCCGGGAACGGCAGCACTCCGAAGTCGTCGCCCAGCTTGTCCTGCAGCATCGGGAAGTTCCACAACCCGGTCCACTGCATCGCGGTCAGGCCGCTGGTGATGGCGCCCGGGTCCGACCAGTCGGTCGGCGCGCCCAGCAGCAGATGACCGGAGCTGAACAGCTGGTGGAACGTGGTCAACGCGTCCGCCACATCTGCGTTGGCGAAGTCGGGTTTGCCATCCTTGAGGTAGTCGTGCCCGCTGCTCCACAGCACCGGGCCGGCGAGGATCCCGGCGCCGCCGTCGTTGCCGAGGAAGAGACCCTTCACCTTGCCGGTGGTGAGTTTGCTTGCGGCAGAGACCAACTCGTCGAGGGTCTGCGGCGGCTGCACACCGGCGTCCTTCAGCATCGACTTGCGATAGACGAACAACTGCATGTCGACGACCTGCGGGACCCCGTAGATCTTCCCCTTCCACGTCATACGTTCCAGCAGCGAGGGGGTGAAGTCGCTCTTGGCGTCGCCGTAGACGTCGGTCAGGTCGACGACCTGCTTGCCGGTGATCATGTCGATCGTCGGGCCGTTGCCGTATTCGAAGACGTCCGGGCCCGAGTCGGTCAGCAGTGCGGCCGCCGACTTCTGGTCGTAGTTGCCCGGGATCCACTGCACCTCGACCGTGGCCTTCTTGTATGCCGCGGCGTAGCGCTTGACCGCCTGCTCGGTGCCCTGCTCGCCGTACTGGTGGTACCACTGCGAGATCGTGCCGCCGCCACTGCCGCTGCTGCCGCCGGTGCCACCTCCACCGCCACTGGAACGGCCGGTGTTGCCACCGCACGCGGCGAGCGCGCCGGCAGCCAGGATGCCGCCGCCGGCGGCCAGCAGTTGACGCCGCGACGGCGTGCTCGACTTCGAATAACGCTGCATGATCGGAAACATATCGTTCCGAAGGGTGATCCGGCCGGATCGGGGTCGGTCTCGATACGCGGGCTCGTGCCTCACCCGCTACTCGACCAGCTTGTGAGTGCTACCCCACCAGGCAGGCCGGCCCGAGCAGCGCCTTGAGATCGCCGAAGAGGGCGGGTGACGCGGTCACCCGCAGCCCGTCGTCGAGCCGCACCGTGACCGAACGACCGGGCTGGGTGAGTTTCAGGTGCACCTCGGTCGCGCCGGGGTGCTCGCCGAGGACACCCTTGAGCCGGTGGGCGAGCCCGTTGTTGGCCCGCACCAACGGCAGGGTGAGCACCACCGGCCCACGCACGTCGCCCTTGAGCTCCGGGATCGTCATCTCCTGCGCGGACAACGAGATCGAGTCGTCGCGCTCCATGACCCGGCCCTTGACCACGCAGACGGTGTCGGGGCTGAGCATCGTCGAGACCGTCATGTAGGTCTTGGCGAAGAATAGCACCTCGACACTGCCCTCGAGGTCCTCGACCGTCGCGATCGCCCACAGCTCACCGCGCTTGTTGCGCTTGAGCTGCAGGCCGGTGATCAATCCCGCGATGGTGATCATCGCGCCGTCCTTGGGGGCGTCGTCCCCGCGCAGCTTCGCGATCGAGATGTCGGCGTGCTGCGCCAGGACGTGCTCGATGCCGAAGAGTGGGTGGTCGGACACGTAGAGGCCGAGCATGTCCCGCTCGAAAGCCAGCTTGGTCTGCTTGTCCCACTCGATCTCCGGGATCGGCGGCAGCGCCGCCAGGCTGACACCCGCGTCGTCACCGAACCCGGCGAACAGGCTCTCCTGGCCCTGCTCGCTCTTCTTGGCCTCGTCGGCGAGCGAGTCGACATACGTCTCGTGTATGGCGACCAGGCCCTGACGGGTGTGCCCGAGATCGTCGAAAGCGCCTGCCTTGATGAGGGATTCGATGGTGCGCTTGTTACAGACCGCGGTGCCGCCCTTGCGCAGGAAGTCCTCGAACGAGGAGAACTTGCCCTTGGTCTCCCGGGCCCGGACCGTCGCCTCGACGACGTTGTCGCCGACGTTGCGCACCGCACCGAGGCCGAAGCGGATGTCCTCACCGACGGCGGTGAAGTCGTGGGCGGACTCGTTGACCGACGGCGGCAGCACCTGGATGCCCAGCTTGCGGGTATCGGCCAGGTAGATGGCCATCTTGTCCTTGGAGTCCGCGACCGAGGTCAGCAGCGCGGCGGCGTATTCGGCCGGATAGTTGGCCTTCAGGTAGCCGGTCCAGCAGGACACCAGGGCGTAACCGGCAGCGTGCGACTTGTTGAACGCGTAGCCGGCGAACGGCAGCATGACGTCCCACAGCGCCTTGGTCGCTTCCGGCGAGTAGCCGTTCTTGGCCATCCCGGCGGAGAAGTTGTCCCACTCCTTGGCCAGCACCTCCGGCTTCTTCTTGCCCATGGCCCGGCGCAGCAGGTCGGCGCCGCCGAGGGTGTAGCCGGCCAACTCGCGGGCGATGGCCATGATCTGCTCCTGGTAGATGAGCAGGTGGTAGGTCTCGCCCAGGATGCCGTCCAGTGCGTCCTTGAGCTCCGGGTGGATCGGCTCGACCGGCTTGCGGCCGTTCTTGCGGTCGGCGTAGTCGGTGTGCGCGTTGGCGCCCATCGGACCGGGCCGGTAGAGGGCGAGCACAGCGGTGATGTCCTCGAAGCCGGTCGGCGCCATCTGCCGCAGCAAGGTGCGCATGCCGCCGCCGTCGAGCTGAAAGACGCCCAGCGTGTCACCACGGCCGAGCAACTCGTAGGTCTTCGGATCATCCAACGGGATGGTCTCGGTGGTGACCTTCTCACCGCGGTTGGCCTCGATGTTCTTCAACGCCTGGTCGATGATGCCCAGGTTGCGCAGCCCCAGGAAGTCCATCTTGACCAGGCCCATCTCCTCACACTGGGGGTAGGAGAAGCCGGTGATGATGGTGCCGTCCTTGTCCCGGCGGTGCATCGGGATCAGGTCGAGCAACGGCGCCGAGGACAGGATGACCGCGGCGGCGTGCACGCCGGTGCCGCGGATCTTGCCCTCCAGGCCGAGCGCGGTGTCGAAGACCTTCTTGACCTCGGGTTGGGCCGCGATCATCGCGCGGAAGTCGACGCCCTCGGCATACCGCGGGTGCTTCTCGTCGTAAGTCGCCGACAGCGGCACCCCCTTGCCCTGCACGTCGGGCGGCATCGCCTTGGAGATCTGGTCGCCGAGGCTGAACGGGAAACCGAGGATGCGGTTGGCGTCCTTGATCGCCGCCTTGGCCTTGATCGTGGAGAAGGTGTTGACCTGGGCGGTGTAGCCGGCGCCGTACTTCTCGGTGACGTAACGCACCATCTTGTCGCGCTGCCGGTCGTCGAAGTCGAGGTCGACGTCGGGCGGGCTGATCCGCTCGGGGTTGAGGAACCGCTCGAACAGCAACCCGTGCTCCAGCGGGTCCAGCTCGATGATCCGGGTCAGGTAGGCGACCAGGGACCCGGCCGCGGAACCTCGGCCCGGGCCGAGCGGGATGCCGTTGTCCCGGGCGTGCTGGCAGATGTCGGAGACCACCAGGAAGTAGGACGAGAACCCCATCGGCTCGATGACCGACATCTCGGTCTCGATCCGCTCCCAGACGCCCTCCGGCGGGTTGTCGCCATACCGCTCGACGACGCCGGCCTTGATGCGCTCACGCAGGAACGACGCCTGAGTCTGGCCCTCCGGGACATCGGGGAACTGCGGCATACGGTCGACGTGGGTGAAGACCTCGCTGTAGTCGCCGATCATCTCGGCGACCCGCATCGTGTTGTCGCAGGCCTCCGGCAGCTCGCGGAAGAGCTGGCGCATCTCGTCGGCGGACTTGAGGTAGTAGCCGGTGCCGTTGAACTTGAGGCGACCCGGGTCGTCCTTGTTCTTGCCGACGCCGATGCACAGCAGGTCGTCGTGGCTGTCGGCCTGGTCCTCGGTGACGTAGTGGCTGTCGTTGGTGGCCAGCAGCGGTATGTCGAGCTTCTTGGCGATGTCCAGCAGACCCGAGCGCACCGACCGCTCGATGTCCAGGCCGTGGTCCATCAGCTCCAGGAAGTAGTTGTCCTTGCCGAAGATGTCCTGGTATGCCGCCGCCGCCGCGAGCGCCTCGTCGAACTGTCCGAGGCGCAGCCGGGTCTGCACCTCGCCGGACGGGCAGCCGGTGGTCGCGATGATGCCCTTGGCGTGCTCGGCCAGCAGCTCGCGGTCCATGCGGGGCTTCATGTAGTAGCCCTCGAAGCTGGCCAGCGAGCTCAGCTTGAACAGGTTGCGCAGGCCGGGGGCGTCCTGCGCCCACATCGTCATGTGCGTGTAGCGACCGCCGCCGGAGACGTCCTTGCCGCCCTCACCGTCGACATTCGCGTCGCGCTTGCCGCCCGGCGCCCAGAATTCCTGCTTGCGCGAGAACCGCGTGCTGGGTGCGACGTACGCCTCGATGCCGATGATCGGCTTGACCGGGGAATCCTTTGCGGCACCGAAGAATTCGTAGGCCGCGAACATGTTGCCGTGGTCGCTCATCGCGATCGCCGGCATGCCCAGCCGCTCCACCTCCTGGAACATCCGCCCGACGTTCGCGGCACCGTCGAGCATGGAGTATTCGGTGTGCACGTGCAGGTGCACGAAGTTGGCGGAGGCGGCAGGATCGGACATCGCGACGAGTCTAGATCGGGCCTCCGACAGCGTCGTCAGGACTCGCTCGGCTGTGACGGATGAGGCCGGTGGTATGGCGGTGAGGGCGGCTCGTCATACCAGCGTCGGCGTGCCCAACTCCCGACCGTCGCGACTTACGCACGCGACGCGGGCCGATCCTGCACACAACCCGCGACCGTCGCGGGTTATGGACGCCGGCTCAGCCGTCGCGGGTGAGGTCAAACTCCTCGAGGACGTCACGGAGGTGGCAATTGACGGCTTCCGCGAGCTCATCGGTGAAACGTTCCGGTCGGCCGATCAGCACGTGATCGCTGTCGACAGGCAGCAAGTGCACGACATCCCCGCTCAACTGCCCGCGCACCCGGAATCTGGACAGGGCCGGCGGCATGTCGCCGACTTCCACGAGCCAGTACGGGGTCGCACCGAGACACAGCAGGACCGCGTAACGCTCGGGCGCCGGCAGGCCGACACCGTCCCATTCGCTGCTGACGGGCAGTCTCCAGATGGCGTGCAACTGCATCCAGCGGCGGATCGTGCGAACGACATCGACCACGAAGAAAATTGCGGCCAGTGCCCACAACAGCGTGCGGACGTAGGGTACGTCGACGAGCATCGCTGCCCCCACCCCGCAGAGGGGCATCCACCACGCGACCGATGTCACCGCGTCGAGCACGTCGGTCCGTGACGACGGCTGCGTCCGCCGATGCGCCGGAGCAGCGTCCCAGCCCTGCACCCCCGTGATCTGCGCCGCAAGTCCGAGCACCGTGTCCGGCAGCACCGACTCACGACCGACGGGGGAAGCCACGCTCAGCGCGGGTCGTTTCATCGTCTGATCCGGGTGACTCTCGAGAACCGGAAGGGGACTGAGGACGGTCGTGCGACGTGGAGAACGCGCACGCCACGCACCGAAACCGAGGATCAATCCGGCCACCACCAGCATGGTGCTGTCGATTCCGACGATCTCGCTTCGTTCGCCCGAAAAGGCTTGACCAGCAAACGGTTCCGGCTGAGCGACGATGGGCACCGTCATACCGGACTGACCCGCATCGTACGAGCCGCAGTCGACGTGGGTGAGTCGTGTCCGCTCGCCATGGGTCCACTCGACCAAGCACGAACGACCCGCCGCGCCGGGTCGGTGTAGCGCTCCAAACGCCACTGCCCGTCAAAGTCACCGGCCGGCTCGACGATCCGGCAGGTGACCGGACCGGTACTCAACGGGAGCGCGAAAACGCGCTTCCACGTACGTACCAACAGCCGATCGCCGTCCCGACTCAGTCGTGCGCGGCGCAGCCGCCCGCCGGACAGCGACACCCTGGCCGCCACGGAGACTGTCTTCCCGGCATCGGCTCGCCGACACCGGTATGCCGCCAGCCGTTCGCGGATCGTCTCGAGCGAGAGACAGACGATCACCGTCCCGCCGAGGCCCAGTATCGCCGTGATGACGAACTCGATCATGCCCTCGCGACGTCCAGCGCGTGCGCCAGGTCCTGCGGGTAGGGACTGTGGAAGGTGACCCACTCCCCCGAGCCGGGGTGCGTGAAGCCGAGTTCGGTGGCGTGCAGCCACTGCCGGTCGAGGCCGAGCCGCTTGGCGACGGTCGGGTCGGAGCCGTAGAGCGGGTCGCCGACCAGAGGCCGGTGCAAGGCCGAGAAGTGCACGCGGATCTGATGGGTGCGGCCGGTCTCCAGGTGGATCGTGAGCAGGCTCATCGACCGGAACGCCTCGAGCAGTTCGTAGTGCGTGACGCTCGCGCGTCCGGACTGCATCACCGCGAACTTGTAGTCGTGGCCGGGGTGTCGGCCGATCGGTGCCTCGATGGTGCCCACGACCGGATCGGGCAGGCCCTGCACGAGCGCGTGGTAGGTCTTGTCGACGGTGCGGTCCCGGAACGCCTGCTTGAGCACCGTGTAGGCCCGCTCGCTCTTGGCCACGACCATCAGCCCGCTGGTGCCGACGTCGAGCCGCTGCACGATGCCCTGGCGTTCGGCCGCACCGGAGGTCGAGATGCGGTAGCCCGCGGCGGCGAGGCCACTGACGACGTCGGGGCCGTTCCACCCGACGCTGGGGTGTGCGGCCACCCCGGCCGGTTTGTCGACGACCACGATCTCGGTGTCGTCGTGCACGATCCGCAGGCCCTCCACCAGCTGCGGCCTCACCTCGGCGACCCGTGGGCCGACCCGATCCGGCATACGCACCTCGAGCCACTGGCCGGCGCTGACCCGGTCGGACTTGCCGACCACCTTGCCGTCGACCGTCACCTCGCCGTCGGCGGCGAGTTGCGCCGCCTGGGTGCGGGAGAAGCCGAGCACGCGGGCGAGTGCCGTGTCGACGCGCTCGCCCTCGAGCCCGTCGGGTATGCCGAGAGCCTTGACCTCACTCATCGGCGGTGTCCGCCTCGTCACGGCCGGCGCTCTTCCGACCGGCCTTCCGCCGGTCCGACCCGTCACCGTCGGCACGGCGTCCGTCGATGCCGATGCCGAGGAACGCCAGCAACGCGATCAGGCACGCGGCGGTGACCACGCAGCAGTCGGCGACGTTGAACACCGGCCAGTGGGGCAGCTGCAGGAAGTCGACGACGTGACCCTTGCCACCTCCCGGCGCGCGGACGAACCGGTCGGTCAGGTTGCCCAGTGCCCCGCCGATCAGCAGCCCGAGCGCGCACGCCCAGGGCTTGCTGCGCAACCGACGCGCGATGAAGATCGTCGCCACGATCACCACCGCTGCGATGATCGTGAGCACCCAGGTCGCGTTGGTCGCGATCGAGAACGCCGCACCGGGATTGTGGGTCAGCTGCAGCTGCAGCACGCTGCCGACCACCTGCTGAGGGTGTGCCGGGTCCAAGGCCGAGGACGCCCAGGCCTTGGTGCCCTGGTCGAGGCCGTACCCGACCAGGGCCACGCCGACGAGCAGCGCGATCAGCTGTGCCGAGGGTCGCTTCTGGGGCGCCGGCGGGTCCTGGGACGTCCCGGTGGAGCGCTGCCCGGCGGCAGGATCGTCGGGAGTCAGCGCCGCTCCTGCTGCGCCTTGCACGTCAGGCACAGCGTCGCCCGAGGGAATGCCTGCAGCCGGAGCTTGCCGATCGCGTTGCCACAATTCTCACAGACTCCGTAGGTGCCGTCGTCGATGCGTTCGAGCGCATGCACCGATTGTTCCAGCAGGTCGCGGGAGTTCTGCGCGAGGGAGTATTCGTGCTCCCGCTCGAACGTCTTCGCGCCGGCGTCCGCCTGGTCGTCACCGGCGCCGTCGCCGCTGTCCTTGATCAGGCCGGCGATGTCGGTCTCGAAGCCGTTCAGCTCGGTGGTGAGCCGCTCGACGTCGCCCGCCAGCTCGGCCCGGACCGCGGCGAGTTCCTTGGGTGTCCAAGGGGATTCGTCGTCCCGGACCTTCAACTTGCGGGGTGCGGACGACGTGGTGGTCTTGTCAGCAGTGGTTTTCGTGGCGGCCTTCTTCGTCGGGGCCGCCTTGGCGGCGGCGGCGGTCGTCTTCTGAGTCGCCGGCGACTTCTTGACCGGCGGGGTCTTGGTGGTATGACGCGCCTGTCCGGCGGCCCTCTGGGGTGCTGCCTTCTTCGGTGTCGTCTTCGTGGGTGTCGTCTTCGTGGCTGCTGTCTTCGCGGCGGCGGACGCCTTGGTCGCGGTTGCCTTCTTGGCGGTGGCCTGCTTCGCCGGCGCCGCCTTCTTCGCCGGCGACTTCTTGGCTGCCTTCGCCGGCGCCGCCTTCTTCGCCGGTGCGGCCTGGGCCGCCGACTTCTTGGCAGCCGACTTCTTGGCAGCCGGCTTCTTGGCCGTCGCCTTCGCCGGTATGGCGGCAGCCTTCTTCGGGGCGGAGTCGGCGGAGCCGTCGCGACCGGTCGCCTTCGCCACCACACCGGTGGCCTTGCGCAACGCGGTGGTCACCCGTGACCTGCTTTTCGATCCAGACTTCGGCGCAGACTTCGACACAGAGCTGGACGTTGCGGCCGTCTTCTTGGCGGGCATCGCATCCTCTTCTCTCGCAGCGGTCCGGTGCGCCTTGCGGTGCGTCGGGTAACCGCCCCCGAACTGGATGCGGGCAGAATAAGCGACACACTGCCGGCATACAACGAACATCGCCGGACAAGGGCGCCTCACCTTAACGGATCGGCACACCTGCCCGGCGACTTCTGCGTCGTGTCAGTCGTTGGACGTGGGCTTCTCCTCGACAGCCGTGTGGTCCAGCTGCGTCAGGTGGTCCTCGATGTAGCCGCGCAGCTTGGTGCGGTAGTCGCCCTCGAACGAACGCAACTGGTCGATGTTGCCGCTGATCTTCTCGCGCTCGGCGTTGAGTTCGCCCAGGATGCGGTTCTTGCGGTCCTCGGCCTCGCGCACCATCTTGTCCGACTTCTCGGTGCCGGTGCGGACCAGGTCGTCGTGCTTCTGCTGACCGGTGGACAGCAACTCGTCGTGCCGGCTCTGCGCGGTGGCGAGCAACTCGTCGTGCCGGCTCTGCGCGGCGCTGATCAACTCGTCGTGCTTGATGTGTGCCGAGCCGATCAGCTCGTCGCGCTTGGCGTTGGCCTCACCGACGACCTTGTCGTGGTGGGCCTGCGCGTCGCTGATCAGCCGGTCGCGCTTGGTCTCACCCTCGCGCACGTGCTCGTCGTGCAGCCGCTGGGCCAGCGCGATGACGCCGGCGGCGCCCTCGGTCGAGGCGATCGCGGCGACGTCGCCGCCCTGCGGGGTGCCCTTGGTGTCGGCCTTGGCAGCGGCCGCCTGCTGCTCGCCCAGCTGCGCCTGCTCCTTCTTGGCGGCCGCGAGGGCGTTCTGGACCTGGTCGAGCTCGGCCTTGGTGCGGGTCAGCTCGTCCTTGGTGGACTTCAGGTTGTCCTGGGCGGTCTTCAACTCGCCCTGCGTCTTGTCCAGCTCGGCCCGGGCGGCCTTGGCGGCCTCCGCGTCCTTGGCGGTCGGGACGACCTGCGTCTTGTCCGAGTCGTCGCCACCACCGACCGGGGTCAGGGCGGGCACGGCGGCGGCTGGGGAACCCTTGCCGGCCTCGGCGTCGCTGCGACCGGGAACGCCCTTCGAGCGACGGCAGTCCTCGAGCTTGCCGGTCAGGTCTTCGTTCTCGGCGTTCAGCCGGCGCAGCTCGACCACGATCTCGTCGAGGAAGTCGTCCACCTGGATCTCGTCGTAACCGCTACGACCGAAACCCTTCGGTTTGGTGAACTCCTTCTTGACCACGTCTTCTGGCGTCAACGCCATGTGTGCACCTCAGTTGAAACTTCAGGACGGAGAGCAGACGTGTCCGGATGGACCCGCGGCACTCGCCGCAACAATCGGATAAATATCGTGCTCACTGTAGGATACTGAGCAGCAAAGAGACAGCCAGGATCAGGATCAGGAAAGCCAGGTCCAGGCGCACCTGCCCCAGTCGCAGGGGCGGCACCACCCTACGCAACGCCTTGAGTGGCGGATCCGTTGTGCTGTAAATGGTTTCGGCGACCACGAGCACCGGCCCGCGAGGACGCCAACTGCGAGCGAAAACCTGCACCCAGTCCAGCACCAGCCTGCCCAGCAGCAGGATGAAGAAGACGTAGAGCAGCAGCGACACCACGGCGAGGACGGCTGACATGACTACATTCTGCGGCATCGACCTTTGGACCGACCATCAGCCCGGTGACAGTGCCGCCCGGCGCGATGCTCAGCTCTGGTTGAACAGACCGCGGCCGCTGGGACGAGCCGCCTCCGGGCCGCTGGTGGCGACCTCGATGCCGTGCGGTGACAGCAGGAAGACCTTGCTGGTGACGCGCTCGATGGTGCCGTGCAGGCCGAAGACCAGACCGGCGGCGAAGTCGACCAGGCGCTTGGCGTCGGTATCGTCCATGTCGGAGAGGTTCATGATGACCGGCACGCCGCTGCGGAAGCTCTCGCCGATCTCCTTGGCCTCGTTGTAGGTGCGCGGGTGGATCGTGTTGATGCGGCTCATCTCGGTGGCCTCCTGCCGGTGCGGTGCCGGTGCGGCCGGCGAGGTGTGCAACTGGGTGACCGGCGCGGGCTCGCGGTGGCTCTCCTCCACCGGGTAACCACTGTCCTGCGCCTCGTCGTAGTGCTCCTCGCTCCACTCACCGGCGTAATCGTCGTCGCGGTAGTGCGGGTCGGCCTCGGCCAAGCCGAGATACTCCATCGTCGCGCGCAGCTTCCCAGCCATGAACGTGCACTCCTTCTCACCGCGAGGGGCCTGCCTCGAAGGCGTTTGGTCGGTCGCGGAAGACGCTACCGGGCGGCGGGCCGAGAACCCAGGATTGCGCTGCCGACACGCAGGTGTGTCGCGCCTGCGGCGACCGCTTGTTCGAGATCGCCGCTCATGCCGGCCGACAGCCAGGTCGCGTCCGGGTGATCAGCGCGTATGACGCCCGCCACCGACGCCAGGCGTTCGAACGCCTCGGCCGGGTCGGCGTCCAGCGGTGCCACAGCCATCAGACCGCGCAACCGCAGCGCCTCGCACTCCGCGACCCGGTCCGCCAACTCGCCGGCGCCTTCCGGAGGGACACCACCGCGACCGGCGGCACCGGACAGGTCGACCTGCACCAGCACATCGAGCGCGCGCCCCTGGGCGGCGGCGGCCTTGTCGAGGGCCCGGGCGATCTTCGCCCGGTCGACGGACTGGACCACGTCGGCATACCGCACCACGTGGGCGGCCTTGTTCGACTGCAGCTGTCCGATGAAGTGCACGGTGAGCCGCTGGCGCACCTCGGTGGCGAGCTGACCGAACTTCGCGCCGGCCTCCTGGTCGCGGTTCTCCCCCACGTCGCGCACCCCGAGCGCGGCCAGGTGCTCCACGTCCGCGGCCGGGAAGAACTTGGTGACCGCGATCAGCGTTGCGTCGTCGCGTGGCCGTCCCGCGGCGGCGCAGGCGCGCTCGATCCGCTCCTCCACCTCGGCGAGGTTCGCGGCGAGGTGACTGCGGCGGGCGTCGTCAGACATGAGGGATCTTCCCGCGGCTGCGTTGGACGATGACGCCGGCGAACCGGCCGGTCCGGTGGTCGCGCCGGTAGGAGAACAGCCGATCGCTCTCCCGGCTGCAGCCCGGCACCCAGGTGGTCGGCACCTCGCGGGCGTGCAACTGCGCCACGACGCCGCCGGCGACGTCGATCGCCGGCGTGCCGGCCCAGCTGACCGTGCGGCTCTCGGGAGCGATCGCGGCGGCCTCCTCGCGCAGCGCGAGCGGCACCTCGTAACACCGGCCGCACACCGAAGGCCCCACGACGGCAACGGGATCGGTAGCTCCGTGGTGCGCCATACGGTCCAGTGCGTTGTCGACGATGCGGGCCATCATGCCCGGCCGGCCGGCGTGCACGGCGGCGATGACGCCCGCTGCCGGGTCGGCCAGCAGCAGCGGTGTGCAATCGGCCACGAGCACCGCCAGCGCGAGGCCGTATGACGCCGTGACAACTCCGTCGCCCTCCGCGTCGCGACCGCCGTGCGCGTCGACCGCGACAACCCGGTCGCTGTGTGTCTGGTGCATGAACACCAGGTCACCGGGCGCGACGCCGACGGCGGCGGCCACCGCGGCGCGGTTCTGCCGCACATGACCGGGGTCGTCCCCGACCGCGCCGCCGAGGTTGAGCGAGGCGACCGGCCCGGTGCTCACCCCGCCGGCGTTGTCGGTGAAACCGACGTCGACGGTGCTGCCGTCCGGCCCGGTCAACTGGTCACGCCACCACCACATCGGCCGTCCCGTCTTGACGAAGATCTCCGAACAACGACGCGGAGTACGGACTACTTGAGGAAGTCCGGGACGTCGAGGTCCTGGCCGTCGTCGAAACTGACCTCGCGCGGCGGGCGGTTGCTCGGGGTCTGCTTGACCGCGCCCGGGTTGGCCGGCGGCTGCGGCTGCTCGGGCTCACCCTGCTGCGGTGCGTCGCCGCCCTGCTGCTGCTGACCCTGCGGGGCACTCTGCTGGCCTTGCTGCGGCTGGCCGCCCTGCTGCGGGGCGCCACCCTGCGCAGCGGCCGGTTTGGCCTGCTGCGGGATCGCCCCGGCGGCTGCGGCCGGCGACTGCTGGCGCGGCGTCGGCGCGCCCTGGATCTGGCCGAGCGCGCGCTCGTCGGTCCGCTTGTTGGGTGCACCCCCCTCGAAGCCGGCCGCGATGACCGTCACGCGGACCTCGTCCCCGAGCGCGTCGTCGATGACGGCGCCGAAGATGATGTGGGCCTCCGGGTGCGCGGCCTCCTGCACCAGCCGGGCCGCCTCGTTGATCTCGAACAGACCCAGGTCGCTGCCACCCTGGACCGATAGCAGCACACCCTGCGCGCCGTCGATGCTCGCCTCGAGCAACGGGCTGGAGATTGCGAACTCGGCCGCCTGCACCGCGCGGTCCTCGCCGCGTGCGGAGCCGATGCCCATCAACGCCGAACCGGCGCCCTGCATGACCGACTTGACGTCGGCGAAGTCGAGGTTGATCAGGCCCGGGGTGGTGATCAGGTCGGTGATGCCCTGGACACCCGACAACAGCACCTGATCGGCGCTGTGGAACGCATCGAGCATCGAGACGTTGCGGTCGCTGATCGACAGCAGCCGGTCATTGGGGATGACGATGAGGGTGTCGACCTCTTCGCGCAGCGCGTTGATGCCCAGATCGGCCTGGTTGGCGCGGCGGCGGCCCTCGAAGGTGAACGGGCGGGTGACCACACCGATGGTCAGCGCGCCGAGACTCTTGGCGATCTTGGCGACCACGGGAGCGCCGCCGGTGCCCGTGCCGCCGCCCTCGCCGGCGGTCACGAAGACCATGTCGGCGCCCTTGAGCACCTCTTCGATGTCCTCGGCATGGTCCTCGGCGGCCTTCTTGCCGACCTCCGGGTCGGCGCCGGCGCCGAGGCCGCGGGTGAGGTCGCGGCCGACCTCAAGCTTGACGTCAGCGTCACACATCAACAACGCCTGGGCGTCGGTGTTGATGGCGATGAACTCCACGCCCTTGAGACCGACCTCGATCATCCGATTGATGGCGTTGACGCCACCGCCGCCGATGCCGACGACCTTGATGACGGCCAAGTAGTTCTGCGGAGTTGCCACGAGGAACGGCCTTTCCAGCGTTAGACGATGTAAGCAAGCAAGTATGCCGACTGCGTTCTCCACGCCGGAACGCGGCCACAGTCACCATGATGATGACGTTGATGGCGGCACTCCCCTAGCCGACACACCGTGCCGAGCGGACGGGCGCCACACACAAGCAGCATCTGCGGCATGCTACGCGGCATTCCCGGCTCCCGGCGAGTATCGACCTGTAGTTGACGGTGAAGCGCCGTGGTCGCTGTATGCCACCTGTCTGCTGCCCCGCCAGGCCTGTTCCGCCGAGTGCCGCCGGGACTGCTCGGCGGTCATTAGGATTCGACGCGTGAAGCCTGGACGTGTGTGTCGATGATCGACTGGATCGGTGCATCGTGCACCTGGCTGATCGGGGCCGTGCTGGTCAGCAGCGGACTGCTCAAGCTGGGGACGGCACCGACGTTCCAGGTGACGCTCTCGCAGTTCGGTCTGCCGCAGTGGACCTGGCAGGACATCCGCTTCGCCCGCGCCTTCCCGTGGTGCGAGCTGCTGCTCGGTCTCGCCGTGGTGCTGGTGCCGGCTCCCGTGCAGCTGGTGCCGGCCATCGGGATCCTGGCGCTCTTCGTGGCCTTCCTCGTGCTCGTCGCGCGGGTATGGCGCCGGCCGACCCCGGTCTCGTGCAACTGCTTCGGTGGGCTCGGCGACGACGTGGTCGGCGTGCGCACCGTCATACGCAATGGAGTGCTGGTGGCGCTCGCGCTGGCCGCCGTCGTGCTGCACCGGGCACCTGCGAGCGTGGTCGCCGACCGGATCGCCGGCTGGTGCTCTCCACTGCCCGCGGTGCTCGCGGTGGCCGTCGCCGCGAGCCTGGTCGTATGGCGCGCCGTCGCCGCCCGGCGGCACCGCGCGCGCCTGATCCGCACGCTGACGGTGCAGGATGTGCACGGCAACGCGCTGCCGATCGCGGAGTTCCAGGACCCGCCCACGTTCCTGGTCTTCTTCGCACCCGGGTGCGGCGCGTGCCACGCGCTGGTCGACGACTTCCGCTGGTGGCCGCATCTGCTCAAGGACGGCTACGACCTCCAGCCGGTCTTCCTCGGCACCCCGGAGCAGTTCGCCGACCAGGAGAAGTTCGCCCCGCTCGCGCCGTACGCCTGGTACGCCACCGTCGACGTCGCCCGGGCGTTCGGCATCAACGGCACCCCGGGTGGGACCACGATCGACCCGGCCAACCCGCTGGGTCACGACCCAGTTGCGGGGTATGGCGCCATCCGCAATCTGGTGCTGCGCCTCGATTGGCAGGAGGCCGCAGCGGCGATCGCAGACCGCGGCGGCGACGAGAGCGCGACGGCCGCGCCCCACAGCCAGACCTCGTAGGCCGCTACTGTCAGACGACATGCGGATGGGGCGCGGACCCACGTGGTCCGCGCCCCTTCGCTATGACATTCAGATCAGGAAGCGGAGCACAGGACGAGCGTCGCGTTGACCGATCCGGTGCTCTTCGACCCGGTGCCCGTGTATCCGGCCGGCAGCGTTGCCGTAGCGTTCAAGGTGAAGCCCACTGAGATCGACAGCGTCGTGCGGGCGGAAAGCGTAGCGCCCGGGGCCAACGGAGCGGTCAATGTGATGGTGCGGCTGGTCGGGCTCAGCACATTGACGTTGGCGGTGCCACCGGTGATCGAGAAAACACCAATGTTGGCAATGCCCGAACCGGTGATGTTGATGACGGTGCCTGCGGGAATCGGGGCCGTCGGACCGGCGGTCAGCGTGAAGCCCGGGCCCACCGTGCCGAGCACACCACAGGTGCCGCTGAGCTGGAACGCGCCGACGTCGGTCGTGGTGCTGGCGGAGGCGGCGGGTGCGGCGGCGCCGACGGCCACGACCGGGACCGACCACGCGGCACCCTTGGCGATCGTGCGACGGCTGACGCCGGACTGCTGGACTTCGGTCATCGGTGATGCCCTTTCGAAAGAATGAGGTGAACAACCGCGGCGCGACCGAATCGACCCACGAATGTTCGCGCTGGCTCCCGCCGAGGACGACACTAGGAGTGATCCGGACCTCACCCGTGCGGACTAATCACCAAGGACTAGAAAACCGGCACAGGTGCGCCGTGCCTCCGGTGGCCGGTCGTCGGTTTCCCCCGCGCCGGAACGTACGCGCTCAGCCGATCAGCATGCCCCGCGCCCGCAACTGCCGGGCCAGCTCCACCCGGTTGGCGGCTGAGCTGTTGACCTTGGCGCGGACATTGGCCAGGTGCACCTTCAAGGTGCGCTCGCTGATCCCCAGCTCGGCGGCGACGGCCGCACGCGGGGCGTCCGCGTGGTCGACCAGGTAGGCCTGGCACACCCGCTGCTCGGCCGGCGTGAGCCGCAGCGCTGCGGCGCCGAGTGCCGGCAGCGACCGCTCACCACCGGCAACCCGCAGCGCCGCGACGACCAGGTCGTGCTGAGAACCGATCACCGACACGTAGCCGCGCAGCCCCGCGTCGACCAACTCGGCCACCGTTCCGGTGTGCAGGTAGCCGCCCCAGGCGACGGTGGGGCGGCTGCGCGCGATCCGCCGCACCGCTGCCGTGCCGAGCGCCGGCAGGTCGACGACCGTGACGTCATACCGCCCGGCGCCGACCGGTAGGACGTCGTCGCTGTGCTGCCCGACCACCGCGAAGGCTCCGGGACGACGCAGGGTGCCCTCCAGCGCGTCACGGTGCAGCGCCAGCGGGCTGATCACGTCGACGCTTCGTGCAGGCGGCCGTGCGCCCGGGTCGGCCGGCACGCGCGGAGTTGAGTCCCGCATAGTGGTGTAGCGCGGTCGCCGTGATCGTCCTGGTATTGGACGTGGTGCGGCCACCGCGTGATCCTTCGAGTGAACCTCTCACAGCACTCTCGAATGGAGTCATCACGATGACCGCACCACACATT
>NZ_JBQCGS010000028.1:0-6265 GCF_051955415.1 Flexivirga sp. | reverse complement strand
TATCGGTCCGGTCGTGCTCTTCCGGCGCCGGCCGACAGGACTCGGGCGCGCGCGGAGGGAACCTCCGGGCTGGACGCAAGCACACCTCATACGATGACGCCCATGAACTCGGCCGAGCAGGTGCGCGCGCGCCTGCTCGGGACGGAGGCGGACGAGTTCCGCTCGACGCCGCTGACGGGGCGACCGTTCTGGAAAACCCTCGGTTTCCTCGGGCCGCTCTTCTTCACCGCGGTCGGCGCGTTCATGCGGTTCTGGCATGTGGGTGCCCCGCACCAGCTGATCTTCGACGAGACGTACTACGTCAAGCAGGGCTGGTCGATGGTCCTGTTCTGGTACGAGATGAAGGTCGACCCGACCCTCCTCGAGGCGAAACAGGTCGACCAGCACTTCACGGCGAACGACCCGTTCGTCTGGGGCACGGAGGGCGACTTCGTCGTGCACCCGCCCGTCGGCAAGTGGCTCATCGGCTGGGGCGAGGTGCCGTTCGGGATCCTCAACTCGTTCGGCTGGCGGTTCGCCGTGGCCCTCGCCGGGACGCTCTCGATCCTCATGCTCGGGCTGATCGCCCGCCGGCTCTTCCGCTCCGACCTCATGGGCACGCTCGCCGCCGCCCTCCTCGCCTTCGAGGGGCACCACTTCGTCCACTCCCGCACCGGCCTGCTCGACATCTTCGTCATGTTCTTCGGGCTCGCGGCCTTCGGCGCGCTGCTCGTCGACCGGGACCGGGCCCGGGAGGTGCTGGCCCGGAAGGTGGCCGGGGTGCCGCGCCACCACCTGTCCTTCCTGGGGCCGTGGGTCGGATGGCGGCCCTGTCGCTGGACCGCCGTCGTCTGCCTCGGGCTGTCCACCGGCGTCAAGTGGTCGGGCGCATACTTCATCATCTTCTTCGGCCTGCTCGCCGTGCTCTGGGACCTCGGGGCGCGCCGCGCGGCCGGGGTCCGCGGCTGGTGGGTCG
Source organism: Flexivirga sp. (assembly GCF_051955415.1). Classification (NCBI taxonomy): domain Bacteria; kingdom Bacillati; phylum Actinomycetota; class Actinomycetes; order Micrococcales; family Dermacoccaceae; genus Flexivirga; species Flexivirga sp. The sequence continues at coordinate 5,310 of NZ_JBQCGS010000028.1, read as the reverse complement.
GCGGCCTGGTCAAGGACGGCCCCTTCGCCTTCCTCCAGCTCGTCGGGACCGCGCTGGTGACGTACGTGGCCAGCTGGATCGGTTGGATCCTCACGAAGGGCGGTTCGTTCCGGACCTGGGCCGAGACGAACCCGAGCCCCAACTTCGGGTGGCTGCCCGACTGGTGGCGCTCGCTCTGGGCCTACCACCAGCAGATGTACGCCTCGACCCAGTCCATCACCTCCTCGCACCCCTACCAGACCAACCCGTGGTCCTGGCTCATCCAGGGCCGGCCGACGTCCTTCTACTACGAGGGACCGAAGAAGGGTGCGGACGGCTGCCTCGTGGACCAGTGCAGCAAGGCGATCACCTCGATCGGCACCGTCTCGATCTGGTGGGGTGCGACGCTCGCGATCTTCGTGCTCCTCTTCATGTGGGCGCTGCACCGGGACTGGCGGGCGGGGGCGATCCTCTGCGGAATCGTCGCCGGCTACGTCCCATGGTTCTTCCTCGGCAACCGGACGATCTACTCGTTCTATGAGGTCGCCTTCGTCCCGTGGATCGTCCTCGCCTGCGTCTACGTCCTCGGGCTGCTCATCGGCGGCCGAGACGCGTCCCCGGTCCGGCGCCGATGGGGGCTCGGCGTGATGGGCGCCTTCGTCCTGCTCACGATCGGGCTGTTCGCCTTCTTCTACCCGATCTACACCGCGCAGGTGATCCCGCTGCACGAGTGGCAGCAGCGGATGTGGTTCCCGAGCTGGGTCTGAGCCCTCCGCGCGGGGCCGGGCGGCCGCCATGCCGTATGCCGCCCAGCCCGCCCCGCGGGCAGGGGCTCTCGCTCGCCCACCCTCCCGCACCTCCACCATCCCGTCGAGTGAGCGCCCGCTCCCACCCGCCTCAGCTGTTACGCGGTCCTGAGCCGACCTCGGTTTCATGTCCGGCCGGGCTCGGTGTTAGAGTTCACGTCGCACTCCGGTGCATGGGGCTGTGGCGCAGTTGGTAGCGCGTCTCGTTCGCAATGAGAAGGTCAGGGGTTCGAATCCCCTCAGCTCCACCCTGTGACGAGTCGAGACATGGGTGACACCTCAGTCGCGACATAGGTGAAGTCGGAGAGCTTCCGGCCATCGGCCGGGAGCTTTCTGCATGTTGCGCCAGTACTTGCAGCCAAGCTGGACAGCGACCGTCGCCCTTGGCGTATGCCTCGAAGGCCCAGGCGATGTGCCCGGCGCAGTCACGGTCCCACTTCGACGGTCCGGCTCGCGAAGCCGTCTTCCAGCCGACGAACATTTGAGGTGTCCAACCGACGCCTGCGTCCCTGGGGCAGCTCACTGCACGATGTCGCTGGGCTCGGCGCCTCGTCGACATGTCCAAAACGTCCAAAAAGACGACTTTGTCCCGCTTCGTTCAGTATGGTGCGAACGCCCGTTGCTGGCGTTGCGCCACCCGGCACGAGCACGATAACGATCCACCGGTCCAGCCCATGCCCGTCACAGCGAGTTCGCGCGCGCTGCCAGCGTCAGAGGACTCCCTATGCACCAGCTGCACTCGTCACGCCTGCCTCGACTGCTCGGCGGCTCTGCGCTTGTGGTGGCCCTGGCCACGGCCAACCTGGTGGCGGTGGTCCCCGCGGCGAGCGCGGCGACCCTCACCGTCACTTCGACGGCCGACGTGGCGATCGACTTCGGCGCTTGCGGCAACACGGCCCAGACCACGTCGAGCGGCAGCCTGCGCGAGGCCATTTGCGCGGCCAACAACGCTGGCGCCACCGCGTCGACCATCATGGTGGCGGCAGGCACCTACACCCTCACCAACGGTCAGCTGCAGATGGGCAAGGTGTCCGGGAGCAACATCACCCTGACCGGTGCGGGGGCGGGCAGCACGGTCATCAGCGGCAACAACGCCAGCCGGGTGTTCGAGCTCGACCCGTTGATGGTCGGTGGGGTGACCACCAGCATCTCCGGCGTCGCCATCACGAACGGCGCAGTCACGACGTGGGGCGGCGCGGGCATCATCGGCGGTTCCGCCAACGCAGCTACGCGGGACGTCCTGACCATCAGCAACTCCACGATCACGAACAACGTGGTGAACTCGACGCTGTCCAACAGGCCCGGCGGTGGCCTCCAGTTTTTCGGTGGCTCTCTGACCATCACGAACTCCACGTTCAGCAACAACAGCAGCGGCAGCAGCTCCGGCGGCGGCGTCGCCTATGCCCACCAGGGAATGGCCGCCGGGGAGCAGTTAACCGTCTCGGGCACCACGTTCAGCGGCAACATCACCAACGCGTCGGTGGCCAACGTCAACGTCGGTGGTGCCGGGCTCCACCTGTCCGGTATGCCGACCGCTGCGCCGATGTCGGTGACCAACAGCCGGTTCACCGGCAACACAGTCGTGGGCAGCGGCACGGGTATCGCCCAGGGCGGCGGGATCTTCTCCGAGGGCGGCGCCCTGGCAGTCACCGAGTCGACCTTCACCAGCAACTCCGCCGCCGGCGGCGCCAACAGCTTCGGTGGCGCGATCTCGGTGGTCGGGGGCACGGCACAGGCCCACTACAACCGTATCACCGGCAACATGTCCTCGAACGGCTCAGGTGCGTCGCTGGGTGTCGCCAGCGGCGCCACACTGGATGCCACCCACAACTGGTGGGGTTGCAACACTGGCCCCGGCACCGCCGGCTGCGACTCCGCGGCCGGTGGCCCGATCGTCTCTCCCCGACTGGTGCTGACCGCGACGGCCAGCCCGGCGACCGTCGTCGGCCCGAACGCGACGTCGACGGTCAGCGCCGCCCTGACGACGAACTCGGTCGGCTCTGCAGTCGGCGCCGCCAACCTCGGCGCGTTTGCGGGCCTGTCGGTGGGCTGGAGCGATCCGCTGCCCTCCGGCGCCACCCTGGGAGCGGCCTCGTCGAACCTGAGCTCAGGCTTCACCAGCACGACGTACAACTCCCAGAACACCAGCGGACCCGGTCACGTGCTGGCCACCCTGGACAATGGCACCACCACCGGGACCGTCACGGTCAACCGGCCCCCGGCCATCACCAGCACCAACACCGGGGCCTTCACGGTCGGCACTGCAGGAACGCTCACGGTGACCACCACCGGCTACCCGGCCCCCGCCATCGCGAAGACCGGCACCACCCCGGCGGGGATGACCTTCGTCGACAATGGCAACGGCACCGCCACCCTGTCCGGCACGCCGACCGCCGGCGGCAACTACACCCTGAGCCTGACGGCCAGCAACGGTGTCGCGCCCAACGCCACCCAGACGCTGAACCTCAGCGTCACCCAGGCGCCGACGTTCACCAGCGGCGCCACCGCGACCTTCGGCGTCGGCACTGCCGGCACCTTCACGATCACGACGACGGCCATGGCATACCCGACGCCGTCCATCACGAAGACCGGCACCGTCCCGACGGGCCTCAGCTTCACCGACAACGGCAACGGCACGGCGACCCTGTCCGGAACGCCGGCAGCCAACAGCGGCGGCGCCTACTCGCTCAACCTGACCGCGTCCAACGGGGTCAACCCCAACGGCACCCAGACGCTCACCGTCAACGTCAACCAATCTCCGGCCGTCACCACCAACCCGGGGAACCAGACGGTCAACTCCGGTGCTTCGGTCAGCTTCATCGCCGCAGCCTGGGGCTTCCCGGCGCCGACGGTACAGTGGCAGCGCTCCACCGACGGCGGCGGCAGCTTCAGCAACATCGCCGGCGCGACCAGCCCCACCTACACGTTCACGGCCCGGTCCGCCGACAACGGCAATACCTACCGCGCCATGTTCACCAACTCGTCCGGCTCGGCCACGTCGACCGTCGCCACCCTGACCGTCAACACCGCGCCGACGATCGACAGCGCGAATAGCACGTCCTTCAATGTCGGTGCGGCAGGCACCTTCACGGTTACCACGAGCGGGTTTCCCAACCCGGCGTTAACCACGACCGGCACCCTGCCGGCCTGGTTGTCCTTCACGGACAACGGCAACGGCACGGCCACTGTGGCGGGCTCTCCGCCGACCGGCTCTGGCGGTCAGTACAGCTTCACCATCAACGCCGACAACGGTGCCATGCCCTCGGACAGCCAGGCGTTCACCCTGAGCGTCAACGAGTCGCCGGTCATCAGCAGCGCCGACCACGCCACCTTCCAAGGCGGTACGGCCGGCAGCTTCCTCGTGACGACGTCGGCTGGCTTCCCGGTGGCGACCGCCGTGAGCAAGACAGGGACCCTGCCCTCCGGTGTGACCTTCACCCCCAACGGCGGCGGTGGCGCGACAATCGCGGGCACGCCGGCCGCGGGTACAGCGGGCAGCTACCCCATCACGATCACCGCGACCAACGGCGCTACCACCCCTGCCACGCAGGCCTTTACGTTGACCGTGGTGGAGTCACCCCTGATCACCAGCGCTGACCACGCCACATTCGTGGTCGGGACCGCCGGCTCCTTCTCGGTGACCGCGTCGGGCGGCCCCGGGACGTCAGTCACCTCCACCGGCACACTCCCGTCTGGGGTTACCTTCACGCCATCAGGCAGTGGCGCCACCATCGCCGGCACCCCGGCCGTCGGCACAGGCGGGTCCTACCCCATCACGATCACCGCGAGTGACGGGGTGACCCCGAACACCACCACAACCTTCACCCTTACCGTCAACCAACCGCCAGTTATCACCAGCCCCGGTCATGACAGCTTCCGCCTCGGCGTCGCAGGCGCGTTCACCGTCACCACGACTGCAGGCTTCCCGACCGCGACGACCATCACCAAAACGGGGCCCCTGCCGACCGGCGTGACCTTCACCGACAACGGCGACGGCACCGCCACCCTCGGTGGCACACCCACCATGACCGGCTCCTTCCCCATCACGATCACGGCCAGCAACGGCGTCGCACCGGATGACACCCAGTCCTTCACGCTGACCGTCACGCAACTGCCGAGTATCACTAGCAACGACGAAACCACCTTCTTCGTGGGCACGGCCGGCAGCTTCACCGTCACCACCACGGCCGGGTTCCCGACCGCGACGACGATCACCAAGACCGGCGCCCTGCCCCCGGGGGTCAGCTTCACCGACAACGGTGACGGCACCGCCACCCTCGCCGGCACGCCGACCGCGGCAGGCGCCTTCCCGCTCACGATCACGGCCCGCAACGGGGCCACGATTGAGAACACCCAGGCGTTCACCCTGACGGTGACCCAGGCCCCGGTGATCACCAGCGCGGACCGCGCGACCTTCACCAAGGGCAGCGCCGGCAGCTACACGGTGACCACCACGGCCGGGTTCCCGACCGCGACGACGATCACCAAGACCGGCGCCCTGCCCTCGGGGGTCAGCTTCACCGAC
>NZ_JBQCGS010000027.1:0-8619 GCF_051955415.1 Flexivirga sp. | reverse complement strand
GTTGTGGGTTGTTTTTCCCCCGGTGTGTGGGGGGGGGGGGGGGGGGGGGGCCCCCCCCCCCCCCCCCCCCCCCGCACCCGTGTATCAGACAGAGGAGTCCCTGCGTGAAGCTCGAACTGCGTGGCATCACCAAGAAGTTCGGCTCGTTCACGGCGAACGACCACATCGACCTGGTGGTCGAGCCCGGGCAGATCCACGCCCTGCTCGGCGAGAACGGCGCCGGCAAGTCGACGCTGATGAACGTTCTCTACGGCCTGTACGAACCCACCGACGGCGAGATCGTGATCGACGACGTGCCGCAGAAGTTCCACGGTCCGGGGGACGCCATGCGGGCCGGCATCGGGATGGTGCACCAGCACTTCATGCTGGTGCCGGTGCTCAGCGTGGCCGAGAACGTCATGCTGGGCGACGAATACACCCGGTCCGCGGGCCTGCTGGACCAGAAGAAAGCGCGTGACGTCGTCACCCGGCTCTCCAAGGACTACCACTTGGAGGTCAACCCGGACGTGCTGGTCGAGGACCTCCCGGTCGGCATCCAGCAGCGCGTCGAGATCCTGAAGGCGCTGGCCCGCGAGGCGAAGGTGCTCATCCTGGACGAGCCGACCGCCGTGCTGACCCCGCAGGAGACCGACCACCTGATGGACGTCATGCGGTCGCTGAAGGCGGGCGGCACCTCGATCGTCTTCATCAGCCACAAACTGCGCGAGGTCCGCGCGATCGCCGACACGATCACCGTCATCCGCCGTGGCAAGGTCGTCGGTCAGGCCGAGCCCAGTGCCAGCCCGGCCGAGTTGGCCGCGATGATGGTCGGCCGCCCGGTGCAGCTGAAGGTCGACAAGCAGCCGGCCGACACCGGCGATGTCGTCCTGGGCATCGAGGGGCTGAGCGTGACTGCCGCCACCGGGCAGGTGCTGGTGGACGACGTGTCCCTGGACGTGCGCGGCGGGGAGATCTACGCGATCGCCGGCGTCCAGGGCAACGGCCAGTCCGAGCTCACCGAGGCGATCGTGGGCCTGATCGAGCCGAGCGCCGGCCGGGTCACCCTGGAAGGCGCCGACATCACCGACGAGAGCACCGACAAGATCCTCGGCCGGGGTGTCGGTTACGTCCCGGAGGACCGCATGCACGACGGGCTGGTCGGCAGCTTCAGCATCGCCGAGAACCTCGTGCTCGACACGTATGACGAGGCGCCCTACGGCAATGCGCTCTCGCTGAACCTGTCCGCGATCGCGCGTAACGCCGCCTAACGCGTCGACGATTTCGACGTGCGGACGCAGAGCGCCGAGGCGGCTGCGTCGACCCTGTCCGGCGGCAACCAGCAGAAAGTGGTGCTGGCCCGGGAGATGAGCCGGCCGCTGCGGCTGCTGGTGGTCTCGCAGCCGACCCGCGGTGTCGACGTCGGGTCCCAGGAGTTCGTGCACAAGCGCATCGTCGCCGAGCGTGACCGCGGCACCGCCGTGCTGCTGGTCAGCACCGAGCTGGACGAGGTCATCGGCCTCGCCGACCGCGTCGGCGTCATGTATGCCGGGAAGATCATCGGCGAACTGCCGCCGACCGCGACAGCGGAGGAGTTCGGCCTGCTGATGGCCGGCCAGACCTCCGACACGAAGGAGGAGGCGTCATGACCCCCGAGGACAAGGGGCCGGACAAGAGTCAGCCGGACAAGAGCGAGCCGCAGACATCGGCCGACCCGGCCACCCAGGGCGACACGCTCGTCGCCGAGCAGGAGTCCGGCGACGACCGGGCGCGCGAGACGATCGGCCAGATCCTGCGCAGCGACCACCCCGCCGTGGTCACGGTGCTCGCCGTCATCTGCGCGATGATCGTCGGCGCCATCCTGATCGTCGTTTCGGACGAGGCGACGCGCAATGCCGCGAAGTACTTCACCGCGGCGCCGATGGACACCCTGACCACCGGGTGGGACGCGATCAAGAACGCCTACGTCGCGATCTTCGAGGGCGCGATCTACAACCCGAACGCCGGACAGGCGCTGTCGCCGATCTCGGAGACGCTGGTCTACGCGACACCACTGATCCTGGCCGGTCTCTCGGTGACGCTGGCGTTCCGGGCCGGTCTTTTCAACATCGGCGCACAGGGCCAGATCCTGATGTCGGCCGCGCTCGCCGGCTACATCGGTTTCGCCTGGAACCTGCCGGCGGGCCTCCACATCGTCGTGGCCATCATCGGGGGCATCGTCGGCGGCGCGATCTGGGCGGCGCTGGCCGGCCTGTTGAAGGCCAAGACCGGTGCGCACGAGGTGATCACCACGATCATGCTCAACTACATCGCGGTCTTCTTCATCAACTGGCTGCTGACCGAGACCTGGTTCCAGGCGCCGCCGTACCAGCAGGCGGTCTCCCGTTCGGTGGACGGCAACGCCCAGTTCTGGCACCTGTTCGGCTCCAACCTGCGGGTGAACTTCTCGTTCGTCCTGGCCATCGTCGCCACGGCGTTCGTGTGGTGGCTGTTGAAGTACGGCACGTTCGGCTTCCGGGTGCGGGCCGTCGGTGCCAACCAGGACGCCGCACGCACCGCCGGGATGAGTGTCGCCTCGACATACATCTGGGTGATGGTGGTCGTCGGGGCCCTGTGTGGTCTGGCCGGCGCCTCGCAGATCCTGGGTGCCGCGAACAACTACCAGATCACCGCCAGCGTCGACGGCGGTGTCGGCTTCACCGCGATCACGGTGGCACTGCTCGGGCGCGGCACCGCGTGGGGCACGTTCGCCGCGGGTCTGCTCTTCGGCGCGCTGACGGCCGGCAGTGGCCAGCTGCAGGCGTCCACGCCGACCCCTCCGGACCTGGTGCAGGTCCTGCAGGCTCTCGTCGTCATCTTCATCGCGGCGCCCGGCCTGATCCGGTTGATCTTCCGTCTGAGGCGTAGCAAGTCCTCCGGCTCGGCGGTGCTCGCGAAGGGATGGAACGGATGAGCCCCGAGTTGAACGACGACCGCACCGAGGTCGCCGACTCGTCGGTCGCCACGGTCGAGGTCGCCCCGGGCGACGTCGTGGCGCAACACGTCGTCGAGCTCAAACAGAGCACCGCCCGCCGCATCGGCACCGGTTGCGCCATCATCGGCCTCGGGCTGGTGGCCGCCGTCGTGCTGGGTTCGTCCGCCGGCTCGTCCTCGACGACGTTCGACCTGAACAGCAACTCCTCCGGCGTGACGGTGCCGAGGTTCTCGGTGCCCGGCGTGGGCGTGATCGTCGCGTGCGGCGTGGTCATCATGCTGCTCGGCGCCGCGCAGCTGGTGCGCGGCTTCAGCAAGCGCACCCTGCGCTGGGTCGGCATCGGCGCGGGCATCCTCTTCCTGATCGCCTTCCTGACCTGGGCCGGCACCGAGGGCAAGCAGTCGGTGCAGGTCGGGTCGTTGCTCTACCAGACGCTGTTCCTGGCCACACCGCTGATCCTCGGCTCGATGGCCGGTGTCATGTGCGAGAAGACCGGTGTCATCAACGTGGCGATCGAGGGGCAGATGCTCTTCGGCGCCTTCGCGGGCGCACTGTTCGGAACCATCGCCAGCAGCTGGATCGGTCTGGTCGCGGCGGTCGTCGTCGGCGGCCTGGTCGGCGCCCTGCTCGCGGTGTTCGCGATCAAGTTCACCGTCAACCAGGTGATCCTGGGCGTCGTCATCAACGCCTTCGCACTCGGTCTGACCGGCTACCTGTATGACGCCGTGATGGCCAACGACGGCAACGGCACCAACCAGCCGACGGTCTTCTCGCCGATCAAGATCCCGCTGCTCGGTGACATCCCGGTCGTGGGTTCGCTGCTGTTCAACCAGACGATCATCACCTACCTGATGTACGCCATCGTGATCGTCATCGACGTCATGCTGCTGCGGTCTCGCTGGGGTCTGCGCACCCGCGCCGTCGGCGAGCACCCGAAGGCGGCCGACACGGTCGGCATCAACGTGCTGCGGCTGCGCTACCAGAACGTCATCGTCGGCGGCGGCATCGCCGGCCTGGCGGGTGCGGCGCTGACGATCGGCTCGGTCGGGCAGTTCAACAAGAACATGACCTCCGGCCAGGGCTTCATCGCGCTGGCGGCGCTGATCTTCGGCCGGTGGACGCCGCGCGGTGCGCTGGGTGCGTCGCTGTTCTTCGGTTTCGCCAGCGCCCTGCCGGTGGCGCTGTCTTTGCTGGCGACCCCGGTCAAGATCGACTCCAACCTGTTGGCGATGCTGCCCTATCTGGCGACGATCTTCGCGGTCGCGGGCCTGGTCGGCCGGGTGCGCGCGCCCGCCGCCGACGGCGAGCCCTACGTCAAGGGCGATTGACGTGGAGGTCGACTGGGCGACGTTGACCGCCGAGGCCGTCGAGGCGTCCCGCCATGCCTACGTGCCCTACAGCAGGTTCCCGGTGGGGGTCGCCGGCCTGGTCGACGACGGGCGGGTCGTCTCCGGCTGCAACGTGGAGAACGCCGCGTACGGCGTCACGCTGTGCGCCGAGTGCGGGATGGTGAGCGATCTGGTGCGCACCGGCGGCGGCCGGCTGGTCGCGGTGTCGTGCGTCAACGCACTCGGTGAGGCGCTGATGCCCTGCGGCCGCTGCCGGCAGCTGCTGTGGGAGCACGGCGGGCCACAGTGCCGGGTGCTGACACCGCAGGGTGTGTGCACGATGAGCCAGGTGCTGCCGCAGGCGTTCGGGTCGGCGGATCTGCAGCACGTCGCGGAGGCGGAGGGATCAGCCGACGCTGCTGGGCAGTGACGCGCCGGAGGTGCCGTGCGCGAGGCAATCGGTGGTGACCTTGGTCAGCGTGCCGGCGTCCAGCGGGTTGAGCTTGTTGACCCGGCCATCGCACAGGGCGCGCAGTGTGGCGTCGGAGAACTGCGGGTAGCCCTCGTCGGCGACGCACGCCGCGACGTCCTCGACCAGGGACCGGGGGACGCCCTTGCCGACGAAGTAGTCCGTCATACCGTCCGCGACCTGCTGCTTGCTGGGTTTGCCGCTCTCGGCGGAGGACCCACCGCCAGTGCGCGCCCCGCCCCCGGTGGGTGAGCTGCTGGAGGCGGTCGGCGTCGAGGAGCTCACGGCCTTGTCGGGACTGCCCGAACTGCATGCGGCAAGGGTCAACGGCAGGGCGAGCAGCACGGCCGCGGCGGCGGCGCGCCGGCTGGGAAGCGAACGCATGGTGTCCTCTCCGGGGTGGCGATGTCCGGACTGTGACGCAGCAACGCCCCGGCCGGTTGCACACCGGCCGGGGCGTTTTCGCTGCGTCTGCGACGTCAGCCGAGCTTGCTGAGCTCGTCCTTGTACTTGGTCTGGCAGTCCTTCGAAGCGGACTCGAACGTCGACTTGTCGTCGGACTTGACCTTGATCTCGCCCTTGTCGTTGGTCTTGCCGTCCTTGATGCTCTTGAGGCTGTCGGCGCTGACCTTGTCGTAGGACTTGTCGATGATGCAGCCGGCCATCTTGTCGAGGAGCGAGTCCGGGATCTTGACCCCCGACTTGTCGGCCTGCTGCTTCACACTCTTGACGTAGCCTGCCGTGACGTCGGCCTTGCTCGGCTTGCTGTCGCCGCAGGCGCTCAGGCCCATCGGCAGGGTGATGATCAGCGCGGCTGCTGCGGTGCGGGACAGGATCGTGCGCATGGGGTGATACCTCCGTGTGACGGGTTCGTGGGGTGTGTGTGCGGTGTGCGTCGTGGTCACCGGGACATGGACGCACCGGGCGACGGGTCGGTTCCCGGACTCCTCCGCTCCGGGACCGGGCACCACTGTGCCCTACGCGCGGGTGGTTGACCGCGTCGGTCCGGCCACTGGCAAGATCCTTGCAATGAGCGAGAGTTTCGATGCGGTCGACGTCATTGCCACCAAGCGCGACAAGCTGCCGCTGGCCAAGGCGCAGATCGACTGGGTGATCGACGCCTACACCCGGGGCGTGGTGGCCGACGAGCAGATGTCGGCGCTGGCCATGGCGATCTTCCTCAACGGCATGAGCCGCGAGGAGATCGCGCACTGGACGGCGGCAATGATCGCGTCCGGAGAACGGATGGACTTCGGATCGCTGTCCCGGCCGACCGCCGACAAGCACTCGACCGGTGGGGTCGGCGACAAGATCACCCTGCCGCTCGCTCCGCTCGTCGCCGTGTATGGCGTGGCGGTGCCGCAACTGTCCGGTCGTGGCCTCGGACACACCGGTGGCACTCTGGACAAGCTGGAGTCGGTCCCGGGCTGGCAGGCGTCCCTGTCGAACGACGCGATGCTGCGCCAGCTGGAGGAGATCGGCGCCGTCATCTGTGCCGCCGGCGCCGGACTCGCACCGGCGGACAAGAAGCTCTACGCACTGCGCGACGTGACCAGCACCGTCGAAGCGATTCCCTTGATCGCCAGCTCCATCATGAGCAAGAAGATCGCCGAGGGCACCGGCTCGCTGGTCCTCGACGTCAAGGTCGGCAGCGGCGCCTTCATGAAATCCACCGAGCAGGCGCGCGAACTCGCGCGCACCATGGTCGATCTCGGCACGGATGCCGGGGTGCGGACGGTCGCGCTGTTGACCGACATGTCGACGCCGCTCGGGCTGACCGCCGGCAACGCGCTGGAGGTGCAGGAGTCCGTGGACGTGCTGGCGGGTGGTGGACCGTCCGATGTGGTGGAGCTGACCGTCGCGCTGGCCCGCGAGATGCTCGCTGCCGCAGGCAAACCCGACGTCGACCCGGCCGAGGCGCTGCGCAACGGCCGGGCGATGGACGTATGGCGCAGGATGATCTCCGCTCAGGGTGGCGACCCCGACGCAGCGCTGCCGGTCGCGGCCGAGACGCAGGTCCTCACGGCGGGCGAAAGCGGAGTGCTGCAGCGGCTGGACGCACTCGCGGTCGGTGTCGCGGCGTGGCGGCTCGGAGCCGGCCGGGCGCGCAAGGAGGATCCCGTGCAGGCGGGCGCCGGTGTCGTCATACACGCCAAACCGGGGGAGCGAGTCACCGCTGGGCAGCCGCTGCTGACGCTGCACACCGACACGCCCAAGCGATTCGCGCGCGCCGAGGAGGCGCTCGACGACGCGTGGACCATCGGCGAATCCGCCGCTGACACAGTGCCGTTGGTCATCGACCGGATATCGCCGGTCGAGTAGCGGGGGAGCGAAGCGGAGGAGCGTATCGAGACCAGGATGCGCCGCGGGATCGTTTCACTAGAGTGTCGGGATGGTTGATCGTTATGCAGAGCCGGTGCGGATCCCGGTGCCGGGCGGGAAGATCATCGACGAGCACATCGGTGTCGCGAGCACCGATGAGCGGCGGGTGAGTGTTGCGCACATGCAGGCCCCGGCCGATTGGTCCGAACCCTTCCAGACGCCCGAGTTCGACGAGTTCACGATCGTGCTGCGCGGTGCCGTCATCGTCGAGCACGGGGACGGCGAGAGCACGACGGTGACTGCCGGGCAGTCACTGAAAACCACGGCGGGAGAGCGCATTCGCTACTCCACGGGCCCGGACGGCGCCGACTACATCGCCGTCTGCCTGCCCGCCTTCCTGCCGGACACGGTGCACCGCGATGAGTGAGGCCGACATCCGCCCCGAGATCAGGGCGCTGCCCAAGGTGCTGCTGCACGACCACCTCGACGGTGGCCTGCGTCCCGCGACGATCGTCGAGCTGGCGCACAAGCACGGGTATGACGCCCTGCCCGCGACCGACGCCGACGATCTGGGCCGCTGGTTCCGCGACGCAGCCGACTCCGGGTCGCTGGAGCGCTATCTGGAGACGTTCGGCCACACCGTGGGTGTCATGCAGACCGCGGACGCCCTGCGCCGGGTCGCGTCCGAATGTGCGCAGGACCTGGCCGCCGACGGCGTCGTCTACGCCGAGGTCCGCTACGCGCCGGAGCAGCACCTGGACGGGGGGTTGACGCTGGAGGTGGTGGTCGAAGCCGTCAACGCCGGTTTCCGCGACGGCGAAGAGGCCGCCGGCGGCCGGATCGTGGTGCGCGCATTGCTCACCGCGATGCGGCACGCGGCCAAGTCGACCGAGATCGCCCAGCTCGCCGTCCGCTACCGCGATCAGGGCGTCGCCGGGTTCGACATCGCCGGTGCGGAGGCGGGCTTCCCGCCCACCCGGCATCTGGACGCCTTCGAATACCTGCAGCGGGAGAACGGTCACTTCACCATCCACGCCGGCGAGGCCTTCGGGCTGCCGAGCATCTGGGAGGCGATCCAGTGGTGCGGCGCCGAACGGCTGGGGCACGGCGTGCGGATCGTCGACGACATCACCGACAACGGCGCGCCGGGGGAGAAGCTCGGTCTGCTGGCGGCATACGTCCGCGACCGCCGGATCCCGCTGGAGATGTGCCCGTCGTCCAATCTGCAGACCGGAGCGGCGGATTCGATCGCCGACCACCCGATCACGCACCTGAAGGACCTGCGCTTCCGGGTCACTGTCAACACCGACAACCGGTTGATGAGCGGCACGTCCATGAGCCGCGAGATGACGCTGCTGGCCGAGGCGTTCGGCTACACCTGGTCCGATCTGCAATGGTTCACGATCAACGCGATGAAGAGCGCGTTCATCGGCTTCGACGAGCGGCTCGACATCATCAACTCGACGATCAAGCCCGGCTACGCCGCACTGATGGCCTAGACCCTCGCGTCGACGACGAAATCGAGCCCGAGGGCGAGCAGCACTCGGTCG
>NZ_JBQCGS010000026.1:0-31082 GCF_051955415.1 Flexivirga sp. | reverse complement strand
GGGGCCCCGGGGGGGGTGGGGGGGGGGGTTCCGGGGGGGGGGGGGCGCGCCCCCCGCCGCCCCCGGCGCCCGGGCCGGGGCCCGCGGCGCCCGCCCTGGCGCGCGTCCAGCCCGCGGGCTGGATCGCCGAAGTAGCCTCGGTCGATGCCGACGTCACGGCGCTCGTGCGAGCGGCGCAGCACGTCGGCGGCGCCATACAGGATCTGCTGGTGGTGACCAACGGCCGGCCCGTCGGGCTGGTCTCGGTCCAGGTGCTGGGCGACGCGCTGGCGGCCGCCGAACACCCCACCGCGGCGTCCGTCTGAGCCCGGCCCGATGCCCGCCGTCTACTATTTCCGTTCGTGACCTCGCCCGAACCCACTGGCTCCGCCGCGCGTCGCGGCCCCCTCACCGCTGGCGAACGCGTGCAGCTGACCGACCCGAAGGGCCGCATGCACACGCTGCAGCTGACCCCGGGCAAGCAGTTCCACACCCACCGCGGCCACCTCGACCACGACGACCTGATCGGCCTGCCGGACGGCAGCACCATCACCAACACCGCGGGAACCGAATACCTGGTGCTGCGCCCGCTGCTGTCCGACTACGTGATGTCGATGCCCCGCGGCGCGGCGGTGGTCTACCCCAAGGACTCCGGGCAGATCGTGGCCATGGCGGACATCTTCCCCGGTGCGCACGTCGTCGAGGCCGGTGTCGGCTCCGGTGCGCTGTCGATGTCGCTGCTGCGTGCCGTCGGCGATCACGGCCGGTTGCACTCCATCGAGCGGCGGGCCGAGTTCGCCGACATCGCCAAGGGCAACGTGCGTGACTTCTTCGGCGGTGATCACCCGGCCTGGACGGTGTCGGTCGGCGACTTCGTCGACGTGCTGCCGACCGTCGCCGCGCCGGGCACCGTCGACCGCGTGGTGCTGGACATGCTGGCGCCGTGGGAGTGCCTCGACGCGGCCGGCGAGGCGCTGACACCCGGAGGCGTCTTCATCGCGTATGTCGCCACCGTGACGCAACTGTCGCGAGTGGCCGAAGCCGTGCGCGCGCACGGTGGTTACACCGAGCCGGAGGCCTGGGAGTCGATGGTGCGCGGCTGGCACCTGGAGGGCCTGGCCGTGCGGCCGCAGCACCGGATGCACGGACACACCGGCTTCCTGGTGTCCACCCGGCGATTGGCGCCCGGTGTCACGCCCCCGCTGCGCAAACGGCGCCCCGCCAAGGGCGCGCAGGAGGCGGACGCCCCAGATATTGAGACGAGCACCTTCGATGTCGCGCGGGACCCGCAGTCGTGGACATCGCAGAATCTGGGCGAGCGCCCCGTCTCGGACAAGAAGCTGCGCAAGTTGCAACGTTCAGCAGGCGAGCCGCCGCTGGAATGACGAGGTTTGCGGGTTAGGGTCAGGGGGCATCGAACCGCAGCGACGACTGACGTCGTGCTCGCGCTAAGGAGGCCGACCGTGACCGACCACTCCCACGAAGCTGATGCGCCGAAGAGCTCCATCGAGGGCTTGCAACGCGAGATCCGAACTCTGCGCGAACGACTTGCCGTCTCGTCCCCTGCGAACGCCGGAGAGCTGCAACAGCAGGTCCGCCAACTGCAGGCATCGGTCGGCACCCTGTCAGCGCAGAACGAACGCCTCGTGCGCACCTTGAAGGAAGCGCGCGAACAGATCGTCAACCTCAAGGGCGAGGTCGACCGACTCGCGCAGCCGCCCGCGTCATACGGAGTGATCGTCGAGACGCACGACGATGCCACGGCCGACATCCTGTCCTCAGGACGCAAGTTGCGTGTCGCGGTGAGTCCGTCCATCGAGCCGGCCGACCTGACGGTCGGGCGCGAGGTGATGCTCAACGAAGCACTCAACGTGGTCGCCGCCGTGGGTTTCGAGCGGGTCGGTGAGCTGGTCCAGGCCAAGGAGCTGCTCGGCGAGGACCGGGTGCTGGTGATCGCGCACGCCGACGAGGAACGCGTGTGCCGCATCGCCGCCAACCTCGTGGGTGAGACGATCCGCGCCGGCGACTCGCTGCTGTGCGACACCCGCACGGGCTTCGTCTTCGAACGCATCCCCAAGGCCGAGGTCGCCGACCTCGTGCTGGAGGAGGTGCCCGACATCCATTACGAGGACATCGGCGGCCTCGCCGGCCAGATCGAGCAGATCCGGGACGCTGTCGAACTGCCCTACCTGCACGCGGACCTGTTCCGGGAGCACGCGCTGCGCCCGCCCAAGGGCGTGCTGCTCTACGGCCCTCCCGGGTGCGGCAAGACGTTGATCGCCAAGGCGGTCGCTGCCAGCCTGGCTCGCAAGGTCGCCGAGAAGACCGGCCGCGACGAGACGGCATACTTCTTGAACATCAAGGGCCCGGAGCTGCTCAACACGTATGTCGGCGAGACCGAGCGGCACATCCGGTTGATCTTCCAGCGGGCCCGGGAGAAGTCCTCCGACGGCACTCCCGTGGTGGTGTTCTTCGACGAGATGGAGTCGCTCTTCCGCACCCGCGGGTCGGGTGTCTCCTCCGACGTGGAGACCACGATCGTCCCGCAGCTGCTGGCCGAGATCGACGGTGTCGAGCAGTTGCAGAACGTCATCGTGATCGGTGCCTCCAACCGGGAGGACATGATCGACCCGGCGATCCTGCGGCCGGGTCGGCTCGACGTGAAGATCAAGATCGAGCGCCCGGACGCCGAGAGCGCACGCGACATCTTCGGCAAGTACCTCGTGCCGGAGCTGCCGTTGCACGCCGACGATCTCGCCGAGCACAACAACTCGCCGCAGGAGACCGTCGAGGCGATGATCCAGGCGTCCGTCGAGCGGATGTACACCGAGATCGACGAGAACAAGTTCCTGGAGGTCACCTATGCCAGCGGTGACAAGGAGATCCTCTACTTCAAGGACTTCAACTCCGGAGCGATGATCCAGAACATCGTCGACCGGGCCAAGAAGATGGCGATCAAGGACCAGCTGACCACCGGTCAGAAGGGCATCCGGGTCGATCACCTGCTGCGCAGCTGCGTCGACGAGTTCAAGGAGAACGAGGACCTGCCCAACACCACCAACCCGGACGACTGGGCACGCATCTCCGGTAAGAAGGGCGAGCGGATCGTCTACATCCGCACGCTCATCGACGGCAAGGACGGCGCCGAGCCGGGCCGCTCCATCGACTCGATCAAGGGCACCGGCCAGTACCTCTGACCTCGGTCGGGGCACCTTCGGTCAGACACTTCGCGCGTTCCACCGCGCGAAGTGTCTGACATGAAGTGGCCTGAGGCGGTTGTCCACAGGCTCGTCACGCGGGACCGTCCAATTCGGGCACGATCGTCGGATGGATCCAACAGCAGCCGATGTCGCAGCGGCGAGTGCACGACGGCGGGTGTATGGCGCCGATCGGCGCCGCATCGCGGCACAACTCGCTGCCGACCACGGCGGCGTCGTGCATCGTCGGACGCTGTCGCAGTACGGCATCGATCGGGACGGTATCCGCAACGAGGTAGCGGCGGGCCGATGGTTCAAGAAGGGTCTGCACACCGTTGCTGTCGGCTCGGCGCAGTTGACCACGCCGGCGAGCTGGTGGCACGCCGTATGGGAGAGCGGGTCGGAGGCGCGGCTCGACGGAGCCACCGCACTCCTCGCGAACGGCATGACGGGATTCACGGCCTCGATCATCGACGTCGCTGTGCCGGCTGCTACCCGACACCACCGCGTCGAGGGCGTCCGGCTGCATCTGCAACGCCGACCGGCGCCCGTCCTCCGCGCCGGTGTTCCCCGCGTCAGCACCGAGGTGGCGATGATCCACGCTGCACAGTGGGCGGTGTCGGACCGTCAGGCCGCCTTGTTGATCTGCCTGCCGATGCAGCAGCGCATGACCAGCCCGGCACGGCTGGCGCTCGCGTGGCGCGGAGTGTCCAGGTCTGCACGACGCACCTTCTTGAGCAACGTCGTTTCCGACGTGACCGACGGTGCGCATTCGCTGGGTGAACTCGATTTCGCTCGTATGGCGCGCCGCGTCGGGCTTCCCATGCCGTCGCGGCAGGCTGTCCGCACGGGTCCCGGCGGGCGGGTCTATCTCGATGTCAGTTGGGACGATGTCGGCCTGGTGGTGGAGATAGACGGTGGTCATCACGCGTTGGCACTGAACCCGATCGACGACGCGCTGCGCCAGAACGAGCGAGTTGTCGCGGGCGACCGGGTCCTCCGCATTCCGGTCATCGGCCTACGGCTCGCGCCGAAGGAATTCCTGCTGCAGGCCCGCCGGTTGTACGACGCCCTGTCGGGATTGCGCCGATAGGTCCGGGTTGTACGGATCGCGCGTTCCGCCGCGCGATGTGTCCCACTGCGGCCCCATGCCGTGTGGCTCACATCTTGGCGGCACCGGCCCTGATGGCTTTGCGGATCCGGACATAGGTGCCGCAGCGACATACGTTGCGGATGGTGTCGAGATCGTCGTCGGTGATCGCCCGGCCCTCGGCCTTCACCTTGTTGACCAGCGCGACCGCCGCCATGATCTGGCCGGGTTGGCAGTAGCCGCACTGCGCGACGTCCTCTTCCAGCCAGGCCTCCTGCATCGGGTGCAGGTCGGCGCCGGCCGTGTCCGCGAGCCCCTCGATGGTCGTGACCTCGTCGTCGGGCTGAATGTCCTTGACCTGCACCGAGCACGGATTGAACGCCTTGCCGTTGATGTGGGACGTGCAGGCCTTGCACACGTTGATGCCGCAGCCGTACTTCGGGCCGGTCACCTTCAGCACGTCCCGCAGCACCCAGAGCAGCCGGACGTCGTCCTCGACCTCGACGGTGACCTGCTCCCCGTTGAGCTTGAAAGTGTGGGTGGGCATGATGCACTCCGCTCAGTAGGTGTGCGAGAGGCCGTCGGTGGGCGACTCGGGCAGGGACGGGACGTAGGGCTTCACGTCGAAGGACAACGTGTCGTGGTTGATCGGGAATCTCTTCGGTGTGGTGCCGGTGGCACGCGCATACGCGCACGCCACCGCGGCGAAGGACGCCGGGACGCCGGCCTCACCGACACCGCCGGGCTGGGCGGACGACGAGGGCATGATCACGCACTCGAAGTCGAACGGCGTGTTCCACTCACGGGTGTAGAAGTAGTTGTCCCAGCTGGCTTCGAGGAAGTGGCCGTCCTTGAGGTGTGTGCTGTTGGTCAGCGCCAGTCCGATGCCGTCGGATGCCGCGCCCATCATCTGCGCTTCGACACCCCGCGGGTTGATCACCAAACCCGCGTCCACGGCGACGACGACCTTGGTGACCCGGGGTCCACCGACACCGTTGCGGATGCGGCGGTTGACGGTTTCCGGCCGGCAGTCGATCTCGACGAGGAACGCTGTGGCACCTTTGTATTCGCGATGCACGGCGATGCCTTGCGCGGTGCCGGGAGGCATCGTGCGGCCCCAGTTGCCAACTTCGGCGACCTTCTCCAGAACCGCCTTCACCTCCGGATATTTGACGTTCGCCAGGCGGAACGCCAGCGGGTCCTTCTTGGCTTTCCGGGCCATGAGGTCGACGGTCAGTTCACTGGCGCAGGCGACGTCCTGGGAGTAGATCGACCGCATCGACCCGGTGTTGAACCGCGTGTCCGTCTCGTCCAGCAACTGGGTCACGACCCCGAAGTTGTACGGCAGGTCCTGGGTGAGGAGGAAGATGCTCTGGGAAAGGCCGACACCCACGAGGCCGGGCGGCAGGTCGGCGGCGGTCGCGACCAGCATCTCGCCCAGGCCGTGGCTGAAGTCGGTCGCCACGCTCGTGTGCCGCTGCTCGAAGGTGAGCACCTGGTCGCCCAGCATGGTGGCGCGACAACGAGACGTCGCCATCGGATGCATGCGTCCCTGGCGCGGCTCGTCCACCCGGTGCCACATCAGTTTGACCGGCTTGCCCATCGCCTGTGACACGCGCGCAGCTTCGAGCGCCGGATCGTGGAACAGCTTGTGCCCGAACGAGCCACCGCCCGTGACGACGTGGACGGTGACCTTGTCCTGGGGCAGACCGAGCGCTTCGGCGATCTTGCCCTGGGCGACGATCGGCGACTTCAGGCCGGACCAGATCGTCGCGTGGCCGTCGCGCACGTCGGCGATGGCGCAGTTGGTCTCCAACGCGGCGCTGCTGCGGAACATGAACTCGAAGTCGGTGTCGACCTGGACCCCGAGCAACGGCAGTGTGGGCACCACCAGGGGGATCTCGGCCTTGCGCAGCTCACGCAGGACCGAGGCGTCGTCGGCGCCCGGGACGACGCTGCCGCCGAAGTCCGCCTGCACCGCGCGCACCGCGTCGATGCACTGACCGAAGGTCCTGGCGCGGACCGCGACCCCGGTCTCCACCACGGCGACGTCGGTGACGCCCGGCATCCGCAGGATCGCGTCCTTGTTGCGCAGTGCGACGGGACGGCCGTTGAGGCCCGGAGCGCGGCAGACCATGGTCGGCAAGGCGTCGGGCACCTGCAGGTCCATGGTGAACTGCTTCTTGCCGGTGACGATGTCCCGCGCGTCGACACGATTGCGCGGGGTCCCGACGACGCTGAACGACGTGCGGGCCTTAAGTTGTGTCCTGGCGGCCTTCGTCGTCGTGGTGGCCGCCTTCGTCGCCAACGCGCCGTAGCTGACCGACGTACCGTTCGGGGCACGCACGACGCCGAGCTTCGTCGTCAATTGGCCCACAGCGTAACCGAGTTCGACAGAGGCGGCCTTCAGCAGCGCGCCCTTGGCGATCGAGGCGGCGACCCGGATGGGCGTGTATGTCGACACGGTGGAGTTCGAGCCACCGGTCAGTTGGTTGAAGACCAGTTCCGGGCGGGCAGGGGCGAGCGAGACGATCACCTTCTCCACCGGCAGGTCGAGCTCCTCGGCGATGATCATGGCCGTCGAGGTGGTGATGCCCTGACCGACCTCGGCGCGCGGGAGTGCGAAACTCGCCGTCCCATCGGAGTGGATGGTGATCCTGATGAGGCCTGAGGTGGCCAGTGCCGCGGTGCTCTCCAGGTCCTCCAGGTCGAACAACGCGGCGATCTGCGGGGGAGAGGGGATCGCCGCCTCGGCAGCTGTGCCGAGGCGCAGATCGGCCGCCACGGTCAGGGTCGTCCCGGCGACCAGGTAGCCGACGAACCGCCGGCGACTCAGTCCTCGACGTCCGGGCGGTGCTGCCGCGCCGATCCCATGGGGCTCGTGCTCGGTCACCCGATCTCCTTCCGACGAGCGGTCCGGCACCGTGGCCGGGACCGCTGTGGTGTGTGTGATTGGCCGGCTCCAGGCGCAACAGTGCCACGCCGACCACGCCGCATGATCTGTTGAGATTTCAAAGAATTGGTCAATTTCATCCGTCTCCAGGCCGTGTGGCGCCGGTGAGTCCCGTGGCGAAGAAATGGGCGTGCCCCGCGGGCAGCGCGTGTGAGACGGTGGGTCGGCCCGATGTCTCAGTTGTCCTGCCGGCATCGGCGAGATGAGACGTGACGATGAGCGGCGTGAAGCCGCCGGGAACGAGGTCGGCCCCCATGGCCTGCTCAGCGCACAGCTGACCCGCCGGTCCAGGACGAGACAGTGATCTCGCGACGGATCGGTGTCCTGCCATGCCCTGACGCCATACACCGGCAGCCGCACAGGTGCGGTCGGCCGGATGGTGCGTCAGCCGCGAACCTCATCGACCGAAGGACCTTTCCGCATGCTTCCCCTGACCGACGCTGCCATCCGCAGCTCGTTCGTCAACGCCACCAAGCGCGAGATCCGTGACGCGGTGCTGCCCGACCTGGGCACCCTCGACTGGGACCGCCTCGACCTGCTCGGCTGGCGTGACACCACGAAGGACAACACCGGCTACGTGGTGGTCGACATCGACGGCACTGCGGTCGGCGTGCGTTTCACCACCGCTTCGCGGACCGGGCCGCGACGGCGCACCCTGTGTTCCTGGTGCCAGGACGTGATCGTCGCCGACGACGTCACGCTGTATGTCGCCCGCCGCGGCGGGGCACCGGGCCGGCGCGGCGACACGATCGGCACGTTGATCTGCAGCGACTTCGGTTGCAACGGCAACGTCCGGCGCCCACCCACGCTCACCGAGGTCGGCAGTGCCGACGAGCAGGATCGCCTCAACCTGATCGACCGACGCATCGACGGCCTGCGGCAACGGTCCACCGACTTCGTGTGGCAGATCCTCGCGACGCGCTGATCAGCCGACCGTCACGTGGTGTGCCTCAACGCGCCACGTGACGGTCGACGAAGTCGTTGCCGAACTTGCCCGCCGGGTCCAGGGATCGGCGCAGGTCGTCGAAGTCGTCCAACCGGTCGTAGGCGAAGTCCAGTCGTCCGGGATAAGTGAAGACCTTGCCCCAGTGCGGCCGCGGCGCAAGATCGGCCAGGGCTTCCTGCACCACGCCGACCGCCTGATGCACCGCGTTCAGCTCGGGTTTCCAGGTGAAGTGGAACGCCACGGAGTCACGTCGGTGAGCCGGGCTGAGCCATGCGGATTCGCCTGCGACAGCTCGGATCTCGCCCACGAGCAGGTGCGGTGCAATCCGATCGCCGACACCGAGCAGCGCCTCGACGGCACGACCGGCGTCCGCGGCGGCGACGAAGAACTCCGACTGCACCTCTGCACCGGCACTCGGGGTGAACCCCAACCGGAAATGCGGCAGCCGGTCGGCCCACGGACCGGGCACTCCACCCTGCTCGGTGACGGCGTCCGGTGTGGCGCCGGCGGCCTGCAGCGGATGCAGCGTGTCGGCCACCCACCGTGCGCCCGGTAACTCCGGCTGCCCGGCGCGGTCGTCGGCGATCGACTTCACGATGACGTGATCGGCTCCCGGCCCGATCCACCGGCCGAAGACACTCACGCTGTATGCCGCCGCCAGCACCTCGTCGATCCGCGCCGCCAGGTCGCGCCAGCTCAACCCGACGAATGCGTCCTGACGGACGGCGTATTCGGGGACGGTCGCGAGCCGCAGCCGGGTGACGACCCCGAGCGCGCCCAGCGACACGACGACACCGCCGAAACGCTCGTCGGAGTCGTCGATCCAGCGCAGGCGCCCGTCCGCGGTGAGCAGTTCCACCGCCCGGACGGCCGATGCCAGCCCGGGCTGTCCCACCCCGGAACCATGCGTGCCGGTGGCCACACTGCCGGCGATGGTGATGTGGGGCAGGGACGCAAGGTTCGGTAGCGCACGGCCGGACGCCGCCAGCGCCGGCACGAGTTCGCCGTACTTCATCCCGCCACTGACGGTTACGGTGCCGGTCGTGTCATCGACCTCCGGCGGGGCGATCAGACCTGACAGGTCCAATTGCCAACCGGATTCGCTGTCCGCGATGCCGTTGAAGCTGTGCCCGGATCCGGCCACCTTCGCCTGTGGCGCGTCGGCGACGAACTGCTGCAGCTCCTCGACCGTGGCCGGTTGCACGCGCCGGACGGCGCGGTAGTCGTAGGTGCCGGACCAGTTCGTCGTCATACCAACGCCTTTCGGGAGCGAAGACCGACGAGGAGCCGCCAGCCGAGTAGGAAGAGTCCGAGGAAGAGGGTGGCCACGACGATGAACGTCGGCGCCGTGCCCCGGCCGGTCAGGTGACGCAGCACCATGCCGACCGCGACGGCGCTCACCCACACCGGCCAGCCGGTGCGCACCGTCAACGGCGGCCGTCGTGCGACCAGGAAGGTCACGACCCAGCCGACCGCGACGCCGGCCAGGAAGGGCCACGCGGTCTGCAGCACACCCAGGACCGGGCTGCCCTCGTCGTGGGAGGCTCGTCCGACGGCCGCGAAGACGAGCACGATCAGTGCGTCGAGGCCGAGCGGCAGCAGCAGTCTGGCGCTCATTCGCCGGGGTAGGTCACGCCGAGCTGCGCGCGGACCTGGTCCATCAGCCGCATGATCCGCAGCGTCTCGTCCCAGGGCATCAGCGGGGACTCGGTGTCGCCGGCGGTGATCCGGCGGGCGACCTCGACCGCCTCGAAGTGCAGGCCGTGCCGGGTCACCGGCGGCTCGTAGGTGTCGAGCACCGTGTCGTCGACCCCCACGAGACGGACCGGCCCGGGCTGGTAGAACCAGCCGGGCAGCTCCAGTCGTGCCGCGTCACCGCTGATCACAGCGGTATTCGCCGTCTGCGCGCTCATCGTCGTCATGCAGGTGGCGACGGCCTCGCCCCGGGAGAGCACGACGGTCTCGTTCCGGTCCACGCCGTCCGGTGTCAGGACACCGGTCGCGGCGACGTCGAGCTCGCCGGGCAGCAGCATCGCCGCCAGGGAGATCGGGTAGATGCCCAGGTCCAGCAGCGCACCGCCGGCGAGCGCGGGGTCCGCGAGCCGCTGGGGACCGCCGGGGTAGAGCAACTGCCCGTGGTCGGCCACGATGGTCTGCAGGGTGCCCAGCAAGCCTTCGGCGACGGCCTGTCGCACGACGTCATACCGCGGCAGGAAACGCGACCACATGGCTTCCATGCAGAAGAGCCCTCGCTGTCGCGCTTCGTCCAGCACCTCGGCCGCCTCCGTCGCGTTGCGGGTGAAGGCCTTCTCGACCAGGACCGGCTTGCCGGCGCGCAACGCCAGGAGTGCGTGCTCGCGGTGTGCCGAGTGCGGTGACGCCACGTAGACGACGTCGACGTGCGGATCGGCCACCAGCTCCTCGTAGGAACCGTATGCCGTGAATCCGCCGAACTGCGAGGCGAATTCACGAGCGCGGGTGATGCTCCGGGAGCCGCAGGCCACGATCTGCTGGCCGGTTTCGGCCAGCAGCGCCCGGGCGAACGCGGTGGCGATCCCGCCTGGAGCGAGAATGCCCCACCGCACGGAGGGGGCATCGCGTGGATCGAGGGTGCGCGGCGGCGGCAGTGTGGTCACGAGAGCCAGTTTCGCAGAGTGTCGACGATCTCCCAGCGGGCCTGCCGGGCGACCGGCGCGAACCCGGGAATGTTGAGGAATCCGTGCGGGACGCCGCGGTAGTGCGTCAGGCGTGTGCTCACCCCGCTGCGTTCCAGGGCGGCGGCGTAGTCAGCGCCTTCCTCGGCCAGCGGGTCGAACTCGGTCTGCAGGAGCGCCGGTGCGGCGCCCGCGTGCGCCGGGATCTCGGTGCCGTCACGCATCGGCAGCCGGACGGTGTCCCGGACGATGTGCTGCCTGACCCCTCCGGTGACCAGGGTGACCGGAAAGCGCGGGTCCGGGGTGAGTGCGCGCCGTAGCGCGATCTCCTCGGGCTTCATGGTGGCCACCCTGGCGGGCGACCCCGGCCGCCATACACAACAAGCGGGTGCGGAGCGGCATACCGGTCAGGTCCGCCCAGTGAGCCTTCGTCATGCCAGCAAGTTACGCAGTCCTACAGTCGGCGTATGAGTGTGCGTCGGATCATGGGCATCGAGACCGAATACGGGATCTCCGTTCCCGGCGACCCGACCGCCAACCCGATGGTGCTGTCCGGGCGGGTCGTGACGGCATACGCCACCCAGGTCGGCATGCGCGCGGCCCGTGCCGGGTGGGACTACGAGGACGAGGCACCGCTGCGCGACGCCCGCGGGTTCGACATGGCGCGCGGCGCCGCCGACGCCAGCCAGTTGACCGACGAGGAGGACCCGACCCTCGCCAACGTGGTGCTCACCAACGGTGCTCGGCTGTATGTCGATCACGCGCACCCGGAGTATAGCTCCCCGGAGGTCACGACCCCACGCGATGCGATCACCTGGGACCGGGCGGGAGAGTCGGTGATGCGGGAGGCGGTGCGGCTGTTGTCCCCGGCCGGTGCGCCGGGCGTCAACCTCTACAAGAACAACACCGACGGCAAGGGCGCGTCCTACGGCACGCACGAGAACTACCTGATGAGCCGCGCGACGCCGTTCTCGGAGATCGTGCGGCACCTGATCCCGTTCTTCGTCGCCCGCCAGGTGATGTGCGGCTCGGGGCGGGTCGGCATCGGCATCGAGTCCGGGAAGCCGGGCTTCCAGCTGGCCCAGCGTTCCGACTTCTTCGAAGTGGAGGTCGGGCTCGAGACGACGCTGAAGCGACCGATCATCAACACCCGCGACGAACCGCACGCGGTGGCCGACCGTTACCGGCGGCTGCACGTGATCCTCGGCGACGCCAACCACTGCGACGTGACCAACCTGCTGAAGCTGGGCACGACGAGCCTGGTGCTGGGCATGATCGAGGACGGCGCGGTCACCCGGGACCTCACCGTCGAGAAGCCGGTCGAGGCGCTGCGGCGACTGTCCCACGACCCGACCCTGCGGGCGACCGTCGAGGTCGCCGGCGGCCGCACCCTGACCGGCGTCCAATTGCTCTGGGAGTACTACGAGCTCGCGGACGCCTGGCTGCAGCGGTTGTATGGCGGGGAGCTCGACGACGACACCGCCGAGGTCATGCAGCGGTGGGAGCAGGTGCTGAGCACGCTGGAGCGCGATCCGATGGAGGCCGCCCGCGAGGTCGACTGGGTGGCCAAGCTCAGGACACTGGAGAGCTACCGGGCGCGGGATGGCCTGGACTGGTCGGACCACCGGCTCCGGGCGATCGACATCCAGTGGTCGGACGTGCGGGCGGACAAGGGGATCTTCAACCGGCTCGCCGCTGCCGGCCGCTTCGAGCAGCTGGTGGACGACGCCGCGGTGCAGCGGGCCATGTCGGAGCCGCCGACGGACACCCGGGCGTTCTTCCGCGGCACCTGCCTGGCGCGCTTCCCGCAGGAGGTGGCTGCCGCCTCGTGGGACTCGGTGATCTTCGACGTCCGCTCGCAGCCCAGCCTGCAGCGGGTGCCGATGCTGGAGCCGGAACGCGGCACCCGGGCTCACGTGGGGGCGCTGCTGGACCGCGCCGGGTCGGCGGACGAGCTGTTGCGCCTGCTGGCCGAGGACGCGCCGCGCATCGATTGAGGATCCACCGGACGACACGGTCACACGCCGGTGGTGCGCGTCGCGTCATACCGGCCGTCCCACGTAGGGTTGAGAGTGAAGCGCAGCACATCGCGCACGGACGAAAGGACATCGCCATGGCCACGCAGCAACACAAGAATCCGCAACGCCGCGACGCCGACCCGGCCGACGACGCCCCGGAGCCGGCACCCACGACAGCACCGGCCAAGCAGGAGCTGGACGACGACGTCGACAGCGTGCTGGACGAGATCGACGGTGTGCTGGAGTCCAACTCGGAGGAGTTCGTCCGCGGCTTCGTCCAGAAGGGCGGACAGTGAGTTTCAGCAAGCTGCCCGCGTCATACCTGCAGACCGGATTCTCGTCATTCACCGAGTTCCTCGCCGGCCACGCGCCCGAGCTGGTGCCGGGGTCGCGCACGATCCCGTCGGCCGCCCTCGACGTGCCGCACGGCACCACCATCGTGGCCGTCGCCTACACCGACGGGGTGCTGTTGGCCGGTGACCGGCGGGCCACGATGGGCAATCTGATCGCCAACAACGAGATGCTCAAGGTCTTCGCGGCCGATGAGTTCTCGGCGGTCGGCATCGCCGGCACCGCCGGCACCGCGATCGAGATGGTGCGGCTCTTCCAGGTCGAGCTGGAGCACTACGAGAAGATCGAAGGCACCCGGTTGTCGTTGGTGGGCAAGGCCAACCGGCTCGCGACGATGATCCGGGGCAACCTCGGCATGGCCATGCAGGGTTTGTCGGTGGTGCCGCTCTTCGCCGGATACGACCTCGACCGCGACGCCGGCCGGATCTTCTCCTATGACGTGACCGGCGGGTGCTACGAGGAGCACGACTTCCACTCGGTCGGCTCCGGGTCGCTGTTCGCCCGCGGCGCCCTGAAGAAGCTCTGGCGTCGTGATCTCTCCCAGGACGACGCGGTCCGCGTGACGATCGAAGCGTTGTATGACGCCGCCGACGACGACTCGGCGACCGGTGGTCCCGACCTGGGCCGGCGCATCTGGCCGACGGTGGCGATCGTGGACGGCGAGGGCACTCGTTTCGTCGGCGACGAGGAGTTGGCGTCGGTGGTCGAGCAGGTGCTCACCGCCCGCCGCGAGATCGGAGGCACAAGATGAGCATGCCGTTCTACGTCTCGCCCGAGCAGCTGATGAAGGACCGGGCCGACTACGCCCGCAAGGGCATCGCGCGCGGACGGTCCGTCGTCGTCCTCGCCTATGACGGGGGCATAGCCTTCGTCGCCGAGAATCCCAGCCGCGCGCTGCACAAGGTGTCGGAGATCTACGACCGCATCGCGTTCGCGGCGGTCGGCAAATACAACGAGTTCGAGAACCTCCGGGTCGCCGGCATCCGGTATGCCGACCTGCGCGGCTACTCCTACGACCGGTCCGACGTCACCGCCCGCGGCCTGGCCAACGCCTACGCGCAGACGCTGGGCACGGTGTTCACCCAGGAGTCCAAGCCCTACGAGGTCGAGATCGTCGTGGCGCAGGTCGACGACGACCCGGCCGAGGACCAGATCTACCGGCTCACCTACGACGGTTCGGTCGGCGACGAGCAGGGTTTCGTCGCGATGGGCGGCGCCGCCGAGCACGTCAGCGCCGGACTGCAGGAACGCTGGCGCCCGGGCATGGATCTGGGCACCGTGCTGCGGTTGGCGGTCGAGTTGCTGGGCGAGGACCCGACCGGTGGCGAGGCACGCACGCTGACGGCGGATCAACTGGAGGTCGCGGTCCTGGACCGGGCACGCGAACGCCGCAAGTTCCGCCGGATCAACGGCGCACTCCTGGAGGCGCTGCTGAGCGCGGACGACCCCACGTCCGACGTGCCGCACACCGACGAGGACGTAGCCACCGAGTAGGTCGGTCCGGTCCGCCGAGCTTCGGCCGTAATGCACGTGACCGTTGTCACCGGGTCGTGACATGATCAATAGACATCCCAGGTTCTTCGTAGGGCCGCACTCTGCGCGGTGATCGTCGGGTCGCCGTGTTGACTTCACGTGCGGTTGAACGTCGAGGCTCGGATGTGCCTCGACGCCGTCACTCAGCCAGGAGACCGCACCTCACGATGACCCAGCAGCCCTCGTCGGCACCCCGTCCTTCTGATGACCGCGCTGATGCGTTGCAGACCGCGTCGGCGGGCCTGGTCTCCGCACCCAGCATCAGTCCGCCACCCGGGCGTCGTCACCGGCGTACGACGAGCCTGCTGCGGCTGGCGCCATACGTCCGTCCCTACCGGACACGCTGGATCACCATGATGATCTTCGGGCTGGCCAGCCTCGGCGCGACCATCGTCATACCGCTGATGACCAAGGCGGTCATCGACGGCCCGGTCAGCCATCACGACCAGCACGGGTTGTGGGTGCTGGGCACCGCGGCACTGGCGATCGGTGTGGCGGAGGCGGTGCTCTGGTTCGGGAGGCGCTGGCTGGTCGCACGGGCCACCATGGGCATCGAGCGCGACATCCGCAAGGAGATGTACGCCCGCCTCCAGGTGCTGCCGATGTCCTTCCACAGCGGCTGGCAGTCCGGGCAGCTGCTGTCGCGCATCATGAACGACCTGAGCATGATTCGCCGATTGCTGAGTTTCGGCATCGTGATGTTGATCCTCAACACCCTGCAGATCACGGTGGTCACCATCATCTTGTTGCTGCTCTATTGGCCGCTGGGTGTCGTGGTCGTCATCTCGATCGTGCCGATCGCGGCGACGGTGCTGCACAACCAGCGCAAGTTCACCAAGCTGTCCCGGATGGCGCAGGACCAGACCGGGGTCGTGGCGACGACGGTCGAGGAGTCCGCGCTCGGGCTGCGCGTCATCAAGTCCTTCGGCCGGGAGGACTACGTCTACGAACGCTTCGACGAGAAGGCGACCGAACTCTTCGACATCCAGGTGCGCAAGGTCCGGCTGCAGGCCAGCTTCTGGACCCTGCTGGAGGTCATCCCCAACATCACCCTGATCGTCGTGCTCGGCCTCGGCGCCGCAGCGACCGGCACCGGGCGGATCACCCTGGGCACGCTGGTCGCGTTCATCACCATGATGCTGTCACTGGTCTGGCCGATCGCGGCACTGGGATTCCTGTTGTCGATGACCCAGGAGGCGATGACCGCGGCCGACCGGGTCGCGGAGATCTTCGACACCGAGCCGGACGTCACCGACGGTCCGATCACGACGGTCGCGCGCGGCGGCGCGTTGCGGCTGACCGACGTCGGCTTCCGGTTCCCCGACGCGGCCGACGACGACTGGGCGCTGCGGCACGTCCACCTCGACCTCGCACCGGGGGAGACGGTCGCCCTGGTCGGTGCCACCGGCTCCGGCAAGTCGGTGCTGACCAGTCTGATCCCGCGGCTGTACGACGTCGGCGAAGGACGCATCGAGATCGACGGCACGGACATCCGCGAGATGTCGCTGCCGGCGTTGCGCGCCACCGTGGCGACCGCCTTCGAGGACCCGACACTGTTCTCGCTGTCCGTGCGCGAGAACCTCACGCTGGGCCGTCCGCAAGCGACCGAGAAGGAGATCGCCGAGGCGATCGACGTGGCGCAGGCGCACTTCGTGCACGATCTGCCGTTCGGCCTGGACACCCGCATCGGGGAGCAGGGGATGAGCCTGTCCGGTGGGCAGCGGCAGCGCC
Source organism: Flexivirga sp. (assembly GCF_051955415.1). Lineage (NCBI taxonomy): Bacteria > Bacillati > Actinomycetota > Actinomycetes > Micrococcales > Dermacoccaceae > Flexivirga > Flexivirga sp. Next base: position 14,630 of record NZ_JBQCGS010000026.1, on the reverse strand, counting down.
TCTCGCTGGCCCGCGCCGTGCTGACCCATCCGAAGGTGCTGGTGCTGGACGACACGCTGTCGGCACTGGATGTGCACACCGAGGCCCTGGTGGAGGAGGCGCTGCGCCGCGTGTTGCACGAGGTGACCGGCCTGGTGGTGGCACACCGTGCCTCGACCGTGCTGCTGGCCGACCGGGTCGCCTTGCTGCAGCACGGCACCATCACCCACGTCGGCACGCATTCACAGCTGCTGGCGAGCGTGCCCGCCTACCGCTACCTGCTGGCCGCGGACGACGAGATCGACGACGGTGTCGAGCACGATCCGCCGTGGTGCACCGACGACGAAAAGCGTTGCGCCGACGCTGCCGCGGAGATCGAAGAAGGCTCCGAACAGGCTTCTCGCGGTGAAGATTTCGGCACCATGCACGGACGGGCACAGGAGGCACACCGATGACCACCGACACCCGGCAGCCACCCACGGAGCAGCAGTCCACCAACAGCGAGGAGCGCTGGCGCGGTCGGATGATGTCCGACAACGCCAACGATCTGCCCATCGACGAGTCGAAGCCGATGCGCCGCGAGGCGCGGCAACTCCTGGGGTCGCTGCTGGCGCCATACAAGAAGATGGTCGCGGTCCTCGTCGTCCTGGTGATCATCGAGAACCTCGCCCGGCTGTCGGTGCCGCGGATGGTGCAGGTCGGCATCGACCACGGCGTGCCGCCGATCGCGCGCGACGGGGACGCGCACGTGCTGTTGCTCGTGATCGGGGCGTTGTGCGTCATCGTCGCCGTGCAGGCGGTCAGCCGGATGCTCTTCCTGCGCCAGTCGGGCACCATCGGCGAGCTGGCGCTGCTCGAGCTGCGCCGGCGCATCTTCCGGCACTTCCAGCGGCTGGACGTCTCCTTCCACGACAAATACACCTCCGGCCGGGTCGTCAGCCGCTCCACCAACGACGTCGAGGCCATCCAGGACATGCTGGAGAACGGCTTCGACAGCCTGGTCACCGCTGCGCTGACCCTCGTCGGCACGGCGATCCTGCTGGTGACGTTGGACGTCGAGCTCGGGCTGATCTGCCTGACCTGCTTCCCGATCCTGGTCGCCCTGTCGGCCTGGTTCCGCGGCGCATCGAGCAAGACCTACCGCGAGGTGCGTGAGAGCGCGGCGCTGGTGATCGTGCAGTTCGTGGAGACGATGACCGGCATCAAGGCCGTGCAGGCCTACCGTCGCGAGCCGCGCAACCAGGAGATCTTCGAGGAGGTCGCCGAGCGCTACCGCGCCATCAACGAGAAGACCTTCCGGCTCGTCGCGATCTTCATGCCGTCGGTGAAGCTGGTCGGCAACGTGATGACCAGCATCGTGCTGCTGTATGGCGGGTGGCGGGTGCTGCACGGACACATGACCGTCGGTGTGCTGACGGCGTTCCTGCTCTACCTGCGGATGTTCTTCGAACCGATGCAGGACATCACGCAGTTCTTCAACACCTTCCAGTCGGCGTCCTCGGCCCTGGAGAAGGTCGCCGGCGTGATCGCGACACCGCCCGGCATCAAGGACCCGGACGAGCCGAAGCAGCTCGAAAACGTGCGTGGCGCGGTCGAATTCGACAAGGTCCGCTTCGAGTACGTCGCGGACCGGCCGGTGCTGCCCGAGTTGTCCCTCGACATACCGGCCGGGCAGACGGTGGCCCTGGTCGGCACGACCGGCGCCGGCAAGACGACCATCGCCAAGCTGATGGCCCGCTTCTACGACCCGACCTCGGGCGCGGTCCGGCTGGACGGCACCGACGTGCGCGACATCGATCAGCCGCAGCTGCGCCGGCACGTCGTGCTGGTCACCCAGGAGAATTTCATGTTTGAGGGTTCGGTCGCCGACAACATCCGCTTCGGGAAGCCGACCGCGACCGATGTGGAGATCCGGGCGGCGGCCGAGGCGGTCGGCGCCGACCAGTTCATCGACAAGCTGCCGGACGGCTACGACACCGATGTCGCCAAACGCGGCGGGCGGTTGTCCGCCGGACAGCGGCAGCTGGTGGCGTTCGCGCGGGCGTTCCTCGCCGACCCGGCGGTGCTGATCCTGGACGAGGCGACGTCCTCCCTGGACATCCCGAGCGAGCGCCTGGTGCAGCGCGCACTGGAGACGGTCCTGGCCGACCGGACCGCGCTGATCATCGCGCACCGGCTGTCGACCGTGGAGGTCGCCGACCGGGTGCTGGTGCTCGAGCACGGCCAGGTGCTGGAGGACGGCAGCCCGGCGGACCTCATCGGCGCAGGCGACGGACGGTATGCCGCCCTGCACCGCGCCTGGGTGGAGTCGCTTGCCTGATCACCTGGGTCCGGTCCGTCAGCTGCCGGCTCGTGCGGCAGCGATGAGGTCGCGCTCGTCGGCGGGGGAGAGGCCGGCCCGCCGGTCACGGCCGGGGCTGGTCTGCAGCTCCCAGGCCAGGGTGTCGCGGATCGAGTCGGCGAGCGGCCGGGTCGTCAGGCCGGCAGCGCGTGCGGCGGCGGGGGAGCGGGCCGCGAAACCGGCATACTTCAGCTGCGGCAGCCAGAGCGGCAGGCTGCGTTCACCCGCCCACGGCTGGACATCGTGGGCGCTCAACCAATCCTGGTCGACACCGACGAGTTCGCCGGTGTGGCCCGCGACCTCGCGTGCGGCGGCGAGGTAGTCGGCGAGTGCGATGGGTTCGGTCGTGGCGTTGAAGACGCCGCCGGTGCCGCGTTCGACCGACTCGACGTGCCAGGTGGCCAGGTCTCGGGCGTCGATCAGCTGCACGGTGGCGCCCGGCGTGTCGGGCACGAGCACCGCTCCGTCGTCCGTGGAGGGATGCGCGAAACGCAACGGCCAGTAGCCGGTCCGGTCGCTGTGGTCCCCGGGTCCGGTGATGAGCCCGGGTCGGGAGATGTGCGCCGCCGCACCGTATGCCGCCAGCACCGCCTGCTCGCACGCGACCTTGCACTCGCCGTATTTCTCCGTCTCGAACGGGCCGTCCCACGCCGGCAGCAGCGCAGCGGATTCGTCCTGGCCGGGAACATCGTCCTGCGCATACACCGAGCACGTCGAGACCAGCGACCACCGGTCGACGCGGTCCCGCAGCGCGGTGACCGCGCCGTGCGCGTGCGCCGGGATCATCGTCACGTCGATCGCCGCGTCGAAGACACCGTCCAACGCCGAATATGACTGTGGATCTTCACGATCCGCACTGACCAACATCGCACCGTCGGGTGCTGGTCGCTCACCCCTCGCCATACAGGTGACGTCGTGACCGCGTGCGAGCGCCGCCCGCACGATCTCACCGCCGAGCCATGCCGTGCCGCCGAGCACCAGAATTCGCATGGCGGAAGCCGACCACGCGGGAGGCCGCATCGCAACCGTTCGCTGCTCACAGCAGCCTGACCGAGCGGACACGAACGGCCTCCAGCGGACACGAAAATGCTGCACTTCTGTGCGAATTTTCGTGTCCTGTCAGTGCGTTTCGTGTCCGCTCGGTATGGGGTGAGCAGTGCGTGTTGTGTCCGTTCGGGACCGGCGGCACCGGCGGCACGGGCGACGCCATACGGAACGGTCCCCACTGGCGCGACATCGACGGTTAGGGTCGATACATGGTCGTTGAACAAGCACGGCGAGCTCGGGAAGCGCTGGCGCGGCGGCAGCTTGCTGACGCCGCCGGCAGGGCAGAGTGAGTGTCATGGAGCGGCGGATCTTCGGCATCGAGAACGAATACGGCGTGACGTGCACGTTCGACGGGCAGCGTCGGCTCACGCCGGACGAGGTGGCGCGCTATCTCTTCCGCAAGGTCGTGTCGTGGGGCCGTTCCTCCAACGTGTTCCTGGGCAACGGGTCACGTCTCTACCTGGATGTGGGCAGTCACCCCGAATACGCCACACCCGAGTGTGACGACGTGCGCGAGGCGGTGATCCACGACAAGGCCGGTGAACGCATCATCGAGGGCCTCGTGGAGGAGGCGCAGGCCCGGCTCGTCGAGGAGGGCGTCGACGGCAAGATCTTCGTCTTCAAGAACAACACCGACTCGGCCGGCAACTCCTACGGCTGCCACGAGAACTACCTGATCGGCCGGGCCGGCGAGTTCCAGCAGGTGTCCGACATCCTGATCCCGTTCCTGGTCAGCCGCCAGATCACCTGCGGCGCCGGCAAGATCACCATGCTGGGACACCAGCCGACCTTCTGCGTCAGCCAGCGCGCCGACCACATCTGGGAAGGGGTCAGCAGCGCCACCACCCGGTCCCGCCCGATCATCAACACGCGCGACGAGCCGCACGCCGACGCCGAGCGGTTCCGCCGGCTGCACGTCATCGTCGGCGACAGCAACATGAGCGAGACCACGACGATGCTCAAGCTCGGCTCCGCGCACCTGGTGCTGCGGATGATCGAGGACGGCGTCTCGATGCGTGACCTCAGCCTGGAGAACCCCATCCGGGCGATCCGCGAGATCAGCCACGACATCACCGGCCGCGCGCCGGTCCGCCTCGCCAACGGTCGCGAGTTGTCCGCGCTGCAGATGCAGACCGAATACTTCGAGCGTGCCCGGTCGTATGTCGACAGCCACCACCTGACGACGACCTGACCAAGCGGATCATGGACCTGTGGGAGCGCACTCTCACCGCCATCGAGACCGACAACCTGGCGCTGGTCGACACCGAGATCGACTGGGTCATCAAGCACAAGCTGCTCGACCAGTACGCCGCCAAACACGGTCTGGCCCTCGACGATCCGCGAATGCTGCAGCTGGACCTGACCTACCACGACATCAACCGTGAGCGCGGCCTGTTCTACCTGTTGCAGCGGCGTGGCAAGGCGGCGCGGGTGTGCTCCGATGTCGAGGTGTTCGAGGCCAAGACCTTCCCGCCGCAGACGACACGGGCGAAGCTGCGCGGCGACTTCATCCGCGCCGCGCAGGCCGCGCGCCGGGACTTCACCGTCGACTGGGTGCATCTGAAGCTCAACGACCAGGCGCAGCGCACGGTGTTGGTCAAGGATCCCTTCACCGCCAGCGACCAGCGCGTGCAACGGTTGATCGACGGCATGTGACGGCAGCCCACGAACGACGCCCGGCCTCATTCCTCCGACACCCTGCTGACGGCTGCACCACAGCGGGCTTGGTTAGGGTGTCGCCCGGTCCAGTTCTCCATCCCCGACGTTTTGCTAAGAGGTTCTTCGACGTGCGCCGAATCCCACTCCGCCTGCTCGCCGCCGGCACCCTGCCCGCCCTGCTACTCGCGTGTTGCGGCAGCAGCAGCTCCAACGGCAGCGGCTCCTCCTCGAAGGCCGGCACGTCGTCGTCCCAGGCCGCGACCTCATCTGCGTCCACGTCGTTGCCGCCATACACGGTGGCCGCCAAGGATGTCTCGCCGATGAGCGCGGTGAAGGTGACCACGGCCAAGGGCAAGAGCCCGGCGATCACGCTCGGCACGAAGCCGTTCCAGGTCAACAAGACGACGGTGGACGTGAAGTCCGAGGGCACCGGCGCCGCCGTGAAGGGCACCGACCTGGCCGACGTGAGCTACGTCGCGGTGGACGGGCGGACCGGCAAGACGCTGGCTGACACCTTCGCCAATGCGGCCGGGCCGATGTATCTGCAGGACCCGACCCAGTTCCCCGGCCTGGTCACCGCGATCAAGGGCAAGAAGGTCGGCACCGTCGAGACCATCGCCGTGCCACCCAAGGAAGCCTTCGGCTCCGAGGGAAACTCCCAGCTCGGCGTCACCCGCAAGGACTCGATCGTCTTCTATCTGAAGATCAACGGCGCACGCCCGAACATGGCCACCGGCACCCCGGTGCCGCCCAAGTCGGGCATGCCGAAGGTCACCTGGAACGGCGTCGACAAACCGGCGACCATCACGATGCCCGACACTGCGGCGCCGAAGAAGCTGGAGTCGGCCAACCTGATCAACGGCACCGGTCCCACGGTCAAGAAGGGCCAGACGATCTCCGCCCTCTACACGGGCGTGATCTGGACCAAGGGCAAGGCCGGCAAGGTCTTCGACTCCACGGGCAACCCGGGCCGCTACGGCGTCCCGGCCAGCTTCCCGATCGGCGAGGGCAAGGTCATCCCCGGCTGGGACAAGGTGCTGGTCGGCAAGAAGGTCGGCGATCGCGTGCTGATGGTGATCCCGCCGGCCGACGGCTACGGCAAGGCGGGCAACCCGCAGGGCGGCATCAAGGGCACCGACACCCTGGTCTTCGTCGTCGACATCGTCGGCGCCAACTAGCACCCGTCACCACCACATCCGCGAAGCGAGGAATCATGCCGTTCGACCCCGACACCACCAAGCCCGAGATCGACTTCCCCGGCGCCGAGCCACCCACCGAGCTGGTCATCGAGGACCTCACCGTCGGTGACGGTGCCGAGGCCGAGGCCGGCGACCAGATCAAGGCCCACTACGTCGGCGTCGCCTGGTCCACCGGCGAGGAGTTCGACGCATCCTGGAACCGCGGTGCTCCGCTGGACTTTCGGGTCGGGATCGGCCAGGTCATTCCCGGCTGGGACCAGGGCATCCTCGGCATGAAGGTCGGTGGCCGCCGCAAGCTGACCATCCCGCCGCACCTCGCGTATGGCGAGCAGGGCGCCGGCGGCGCCATCGGCCCGCACGAGACGCTGATCTTCGTGGTCGACCTGGTGTCGACCAACAAGCCCGGCGCCGGACGCGCCTTCGGATTGGGCTGATCCCCGGAGTCGATAGCGTGGCGGGTATGACGGAGCGACACGACCAGGTCAAGGCCGAGTTCGACGTCGGCATCAGGTCCGGCGAGGGCGGGGGAGAGAGCACTCTCACCGTCGTCATCGCGCTGGTGGCCAACACCCTGGTCGCGATCGCCAAGACCGGCGCGGCGATCCTGACCGCATCGGCCTCGTTGGTGGCGGAGGCGGCACACTCGTGGGCCGACGCCGGCAACGAGATCTTCCTGCTGCTGGCCGACAAACGGTCGCGGAAGCCCGCCGACGCGCAGCATCCGGTCGGCTACGGCCGGGAAGCCTACGTCTGGTCGCTCTTCGCGGCACTCGGCCTGTTCGTCGCCGGCGCGGCGGTGTCGATCTGGCACGGCGTCCAGGAGCTGCTCTCGCCGGAGCCCGCGAGCGACTTCCTCATCGGCTACATCGTGCTGGCGGTCGCCTTCGTGCTCGAGGGCATCTCCTTCATGCAGTCGGTGCGGCAGGCGCGCAGCGAGGCCACGCACTACGACCGCGAACTGCTCGAACACGTTCTCGCCACCTCCGATCCGACACTGCGGGCGGTGTTCGCCGAGGACGCCGCGGCCCTCATCGGCCTGGTGCTCGCCGGCGCCGGGCTGGGACTGCACCAGATCACCGGATCCCCGACACCCGACTCGATCGGTTCGATCCTGGTCGGCTGCGTGCTGGGTGTGGTGGCCGTGGTGCTGATCCGCCGCAACGTCGGCTTCCTGGTCGGGGAAGAGGTGTCGCCGGCGGTCCGCAGGGCCGCGCTGCGTGCGCTGCTCGCCCTCCCGGAGGTGGACAGGGTCACCTACCTGCGCCTGGAGTTCGTCGGACCCCGACGTGTCTACCTGGTCGGCGACGTCGACCTGGCCGGGGACCGCGCCGAGCACGAGGTCGCCGGCCGGCTGCGCGCACTCGAAGCGAAGATCACCGCGAGTCCGGCCGTCGCCGGAGCGGTGCTGAGCCTGTCCGCACAGGACGAGCAGTCCCTGACGGTGGACGACCCCACGCCCGAACCACGCGGGTGAGCGCGCCGAAATCCGCGTCGTACATTCGTCCGGAGATGAGATAGCGTTTCGTCCATGGCTCCTCCGTCACCCGCCGCCAAGACCGAGCGGTTGCTCAACCTGGTGATCTGCCTGCTCTACACCCGTCAGCCGTTGGCCAAGTCGCGCATCCGCGACGCGGTGCCGCAGTATGGCGAAGCGGCCTCCGACGAAGCCTTCGACCGCATGTTCGAGCGCGACAAGGACGAGCTGCGCGAGCTCGGCATACCGCTGCGGATGGAGCCGCTGGACGCGTTCTTCGACGACGAGACCGGCTACCGCATCGACCGCCGCGAATACGCGCTGCCCGAGTTGCGTTTCGAACCCGACGAGTTCGCCGTGCTGGGCCTGGCCAGCCGCACCTGGCAGCAGGCCAGCCTGGCCGGTGCGGCGGCGACCGCCCTGCGCAAGCTGGAGGCTGCCGAGGTGGAGCGCGACGCCAACTCGCTGGTCGGGCTGGAGCCGCGCGTCAACACCACCGAGCCCTCGTTCAACACCGTGAAGGATGCCGTGCTGCGGCGCCAGGCGATCGGCTTCGCCTACCGCAAGTCCGGCGGCGACTGCTCGCCCCGGCGGCTGCAACCGTGGGGCGTCGCCAACTGGCACGGCCGGTGGTACGTCACCGGCTTCGATCTGGACCGGGAGGCCCCGCGCGTCTTCCGGCTCGGCCGCATCGACGGCGCGGTCAAGCGGGTCGGCAAGCCGGGCGCCTACGATGTGCCGGCCGACCATGACCCGGTCGCGATGATCGACGGCACGGAGAGCACACCACCCGCCGAGGCCGTCGTCCTCGTGCAGCAGGGCGCGGGCAACACTCTGCGGCGCCGCGCCAAACAGGCCGAGCAGCAGGACGCCCACACCCGGCTGGTGCTCGACTTCACCGACACCGGCGCGTTCGCCGACGAGATCGCCGGGTTCGGTCCCGCGGTGCGGGTGGTGTCGCCGCCGGAGCTGGTGGACCAGGTCGTGTGCCGGCTGCGCGGCGCGCTGGCCCGCAACTCCACCCAGAACGAAGGTGCGTGATGGCGACGCAGGAGAGTGCCACCGCCCGGCTCGGCCGGCTGCTGACGATGGTGCCGTGGCTGGTCAACCGGCAGGGCATCGACATCGCGGAGGCCGCCCAGGAGCTCGGCGTGAGCACCGAGCAGGTGGAGGCGGACCTGGCTCTGCTGTTCGTCTGCGGCACCCCAGGGCACCTGCCCGACGACCTGATCGAGGCGGAGTGGGAGCAGGGCCGGGTCTTCCTGCGCAATGCGGACACGATCGCCCGGCCGCTGCGCCTGGGTCTTGACGAGGCCACCGCGCTCATCGTGGGGCTGCGCGCGCTGGCCGCCGTGCCGGGCCTGGACGAGCGCGACGCCGTCGACCGGGCGCTGGCGAAGCTGGTCGAGGCGGCCGGCGACTCCGGCGCGGCGAGCGACCGGGTGCGGATCGCCCTGGAGTCCGAGGTGCCCTCGGACACGCTGACCACCATGCGCGCCGCGGTCGCGGGGCACAAGAGGCTGCACCTGCGTTATGTCGTGCCGTCCCGCGACGAGACGACCGAGCGTGATGTCGACCCGATGCGGGTGGTGTCACTGGATGGCAACTGGTACCTCGAGGGCTGGTGCCACCGGGCGACCGACGTGCGGCTCTTCCGGCTCGACCGGGTCGCCTCCGTCGAGATTCTCGACGTCGACGGGACACCACCGACCGACGCGCGGCCGCGCGACCTCGGCTCCGGCCTCTTCACGCCGGGTCCGGACGACCTGACGGCGGTCGTCGAGTTGTCGCCCGACGCGGCCTGGGTGGTCGACTACTACCCGGTCGACACGGTCGAGCGCGACGACGACGGTCTGCTCACTGCTACTTTCCGCACCGCGGACCTGCGGTGGCTGCGACAGCTGATGTGGCGGCTCGGGGAGTCGGCGCGGGTGCTCGAACCCGCGACGCTGCGTGCCGAGGTCGCCGACGGCGCCCGTGCGGCTCTGGCGGCATACCCTTCCGCGGCATACGACACGTGACCTGGTGGCAGTGGGTCCTGATGTGGCTCGCGCTCGCGGTGTCGGCCGTCGCCTACCTCGGCTGGCGGGTATGGCGCCTGTGGGCGCCGCTGAAGCAACTGGGCCAGGAGGTGGTGGTCGCCCAGGACCGGCTGTCGCAGGTCGAAGCCAGGATTGTCGAGCTGGATCAGCAATTGCACTGCGTCGATGACCTCGCGGTGCTGCAGGATCCGGCAGAATTGCGACGACGGCGCGCCGATCTCAAGTCGCGGCACCGCGCCGACCGCGCGGCTCGCCGCAAGTCGCACCGCCCGGACTGGGCGCATCACGTAGAGTGGTGACGACGGTGCGGAACGCCGGTCAGTTCACGCACAAAATTCTCAGGAGCTAGTTATGTTTCGTGGAGCCCTAGAGCCGTGGCACCTGCTCATCCTCGTGCTCATCGTGGTCATCCTCTTCGGCTGGAAGAAGCTGCCGGACGCAGCGCGCAGCCTCGGTCGTTCGGCGCGCATCCTCAAGAGCGAGCTCGGCGACGACGACCACAAGAGTTCTGCCTCCGGCCAGACCGTCCCCGGTCAGACCCAGCCGCGTTCCGGTGGTGCACCCGGCGAGGCCCCGGTGCCCGGTGCAGCCGGCTACCCGCAGCAGGGCCAGCAGCAGTCCGCCCCGCAGCAGCCGAACGGTTATCAGCAGGGCGGCTACCAGCAGCCGCAGCCCGGTCAGCCCGGCTACCAGCCGCAGGCACAGCCGCAACAGCAGGCCCCCGCGGGTTATCCGCACCAGGGCAACAGCGCGGGCAACGGCAACTGATCTGATCATCGTCCCGCAGGGGACCTTCGGCGCAGGACGACATACCAAACATGGCCCTATTGCGGCGTAAGGACAATCCGGAAGGCCGGATGTCCCTGGGCGAACACTTTCGCGAGTTCCGTCGGCGTGCCCTGATCGCGGCCGTGGCGATCGTCGTCGGAGCGATCCTCGGCTGGATCGTCTACGACACGCATCTGACGCTGTTCGGGCATCGCTTCGAGACGCTGGTCAACTTCATCCAGCAACCGCTGGCCGAAGTGCACAAACGTCATCCGAACGCCGGCGACCTCAACTACAGCGCCAACGGCGTCTCAGAGGCCTTCAGCCTCAAGTTGAAGGTGTCGCTCTGGTTCGGCGTGATCATCAGCAGCCCGATCTGGTTGTGGGAACTGTGGGCGTTCCTGGCGCCCGGGCTCACCACGAAGGAGAAGCGGGTCGCGCGCGGCTTCCTCGCGGTCTCGGTGCCGCTCTTCCTGCTCGGTTGCTGGGTTTCCACGTTTGCGCTGCCCAACGCCATCGAGTTCCTGCTGGGCACCACACCGGAGACCGATCGCAGTGCCAACTTCACCGATGCGCAGAAGTACTACACGTTCATCATCAAGTTCATCCTGGTCTTCGGGCTGGCCTTCCTGCTGCCGGTCTTCCTGACCGGGTTGAACATGATCCGGATCCTTCCCGGGCGCATCATGCTCAAGGGCTGGCGCGTCGCCGTCATGGCGATGGCGGTGTTCTCGGCGATGATGAGCCCGTCACCCGACGCCTGGTCGATGCTCGCCCTGATGGTGCCGATGATCCTGCTCTACTTCGCGGCCGTGGGGATCGGTTTCTTCCTCGACGGCCGTCGGGCCAAACGTGAGCAGAAGGCGCGCTCGGAATGGCTGGACGTGGCCGATGACGAGAAGTCGCAGCTCTGATTCCGTGGCACGCCAGGACGATCCCACCCCGAAGCGGGGCTTCGACTCCACCCACGTCGACCGCTTCGCGGCCGGCTACGACTTCCCGTTCGACGACTTCCAGCGGCAGGGGATCGTCGCGGTTCAAGCCGGCCGCAGTGTGCTGGTCGCCGCACCCACCGGCTCCGGCAAGACGATCGTCGGTGAGTTCGCGGCATACCTGGCTCTGCACACGCACCGCAAGACCTTCTACACGACGCCGATCAAGGCACTGTCCAACCAGAAGTACGCCGACCTCGTCGCGCGGCACGGTGCGGCCAACGTCGGCCTACTGACCGGCGATTCGTCGATCAACGGCGAGGCACCGATCGTGGTGATGACCACCGAGGTGCTGCGCAACATGATCTACGCCGGCTCCGCCACCTTGCAGCGGCTGGGTTTCGTGGTGATGGACGAGGTCCACTACCTCGCAGACCGCTTCCGGGGCGCGGTCTGGGAGGAGATCATCGTGATGCTCGCGCCCTCGGTGCAGCTGATCTCGCTGTCCGCCACGGTCAGCAACGCCGAGGAGTTCGGCGACTGGCTGCGCGAGGTCCGCGGCGACACCGAGGTGATCGTCGAGGAGCACCGGCCGGTCCCGCTGTGGCAGCAGATGATGGTCGGACCGTCGTTGCTGGACCTCTTCGTCGACGACGGCAAAGAGCAGTTGCGGGTCAATCCGCACCTGCTGCAACGCATCGAGCAGGTCGACCGTGACCGACGCGGTCAGCGGCACGGTCATCGGGAGGACGCCGGGGCGCCTCGCGGCCGTCGGGGTCGCATTCGCGTCGGCCACGACCGGGGGCCGGTGCGCAGTGGTCGTCCCAGCCGCGGGCCGAGCAGGCCGCAGGTCATCGAAGCGCTCGACCACGACGGCCTGCTACCGGCGATCACCTTCATCTTCAGCCGCGCGGGCTGCGAGGGAGCGGTGTCGCAGTTGCTGGCGTGGGGGACCAAGCTCATCCCGGAGCGGGAAGGGGCGCGGGTGCGCCGCCTGGTCGAGGAGCGCGTCTCCGGGCTCCCCGAGGAGGACCTCGCCGTCCTGGGCTACTACGACTTCGTCGAAGGGCTGTCCCGTGGGTTCGCCGCCCACCACGCCGGGATGCTGCCGACCTTCCGGGAGGTCGTCGAGGAGTTGTTCACCGACGGCACCATCAAGGCGGTCTTCGCCACCGAGACGCTCGCGCTGGGCATCAACATGCCCGCGCGCACGGTCGTCATCGAACGCCTGGTCAAGTACAACGGCGAGACGCACGCCGACATCACGCCCGCCGAATACACCCAGCTCACCGGCCGGGCCGGCCGGCGCGGCATCGACTACGAGGGACACGCGGTGGTGCTGTGGGCGCCCACCGTCGACCCGCACGAGGTCGCCGGACTGGCGTCCACGCGCACCTACCCGTTGCGGTCATCCTTCGTGCCGACGTCCAACATGGCGGTCAACCTGGTCGACAAGCTCGGCCGGTGGCGCGCCGGGCAGGTGCTCGAGCAGTCGTTCGCGCAGTTCCAGGCCGACCGCTCGGTCGTCGGCACCGCCCGCGCCATACACCGCAACGAGGAGGCGCTCGAGGGGTATGCCGAGGCGATGCGTTGTCACCTCGGTGATTTCGCCGAATACGCCGCGCTGCGAAGGGAACTGACCGATCTGGAGAAGTCGGCCGCCAAGCAGCGGTCGGTGAGCCGGCGGGCCGCGGCGGCGGTGTCGCTGGAGCAACTCGAACCCGGCGACATCATCCGGGTCCCGCAGGGCCGTCGCAGCGGATACGCCGTCGTCATACCGTCCGGTCGCGGTGGGCGCACCGGCGGCGAGGTCCCGACGATCGTCAACGCCGACGGCCAGCTGCGCCGGTTGAGCGAGACCGACGTACCGGACGAGGTCGAGCCGGTGGGCCGGATCCCGGTCCCCCGCACCTTCCAGAGTCGGGCGCCGCGCCCGCGGCGCGCCCGGGGCGCCCCGATGCGCAACAAGCTGCGCGACGAGCCGCCGCCGAGCCCGGCCGAACGCCGCGCCGCCCAGGAAGCCGCCCAGGAATCCTCTGCCGGCGACATCGAACAGGTGCGGCGCCGGCTCAAGGCGCACCCGTGCCACGACTGTCCCTACCGCGAGCAACATGCCCGATGGGCCGAGCGCTGGTGGAAGCTGCGGCGCGAGACCGACGGGCTGCAGCGGCAGGTGGACCGGCGCACCCACTCGGTCGCGCGCACCTTCGACCGGATCTGCGACCTGCTGGCAGAGCTGGGCTACCTCGATCAGGACGGCGCCGCGGTCACCGCACAGGGCCGGGTGCTGCAGCGGATCTACACCGAGAAGGACCTGCTGGCCGCCGAGTGCCTGCAGCACGACGTATGGCGCCGTCTCGACGCACCGTCGCTGGCGGCGGTGGTGTGCGCGCTGGTCTACGAATCCCGCCGCGAGTCGTCGGGGGAGGAGCCACGCATTCCCGGCGACCAGACCCGGGACGCACTGGCCGAGATGACCCGCATCACCCACGGGCTGCAGGACTCGCAGCGTCGTCTCGGACTCACGCCGATGGCCGATCTGGATCCGGGGATGACCTGGGTGATGCACCGGTGGGCCAGTGGCGGCCGGTTGGAGACGGTGCTGCGGGACAGTGAGATGTCGGCCGGTGACTTCGTCCGCCGCTGTAAGCAGGTCGTCGACCTGCTCGATCAGATCGCCGAGGCAGCCCCGCACGACGGCGTGCGACGCACCGCTCGCACCGCGATCGACAAGGTGATGCGCGGCGTGGTGGCCGCCGACAGGCTGGACTGAATCCGTCCCGATTCATGGCAGGATGCCGACATGGCGTTCTCGGCAAAGCACCTGGCACGCGGCGAGCAGATCGTGCTCGAACTGCGCACGCACATCAAGGAGATCTTCTTTCCTCTGCTGATCGGCGTGCTCACGATCGTGGTCGCGCTGGCTGCCTCGATCTGGATCAGCGACAAGGGCTGGTCGGGGTGGGCGACGCTCGCGGTGTGGATCGTCGCGCTGCTCATCCTGTGCATCGTCGTGCTGACCCCGGTGTTGCGCTGGATGACGACGCTCTACGTGATCACCAATCGCCGACTGATCACCCGACGGGGCATCATCAGCAAGTCGGGGCGTGACATCCCGCTCTACCGGATCAACGACGTCAACTACGAGAAGGGTCCGATCGACCGGATCTTCGGCTGCGGCACCCTCGT
>NZ_JBQCGS010000025.1:0-13399 GCF_051955415.1 Flexivirga sp. | reverse complement strand
GTCGCGGCGCGCCGCCGGGGGGGGGCTCTCAGCCCCGCCGGGCCTCGGGGGGGGGGGCCCCCCCCCCCCCCGCGCCCCCCCCCGCTTCGCTTGTCGCCGGACCGGACCCGCCAGCCGCGACAGGGCGCCCGGACATCGGTTCGGCACCCGCTGAAACCACGAGACGCCCGGCTGAAGGGGCGGCGAAACCGTGGTGAAACTCCTGCTCCCTAGCTTCCTCGGCATACCGATCCCCACGCGAGCCGCAGGAGGCCGCCATGACCAACTCCACCCTCACCGAGCCCACGACGACCGAACCACCGGGGCCGCGGACCTATGCGTCCATCCGGGCCGCCTGGATCCCGCTGGCCGCCCTCTGCCTGGCCTTCTTCGTCGAGATGGTCGACAACACGCTGCTGTCCATCGCGTTGCCGACGATCGGCCGCGACCTCGGCAGCGGCACCACCGCACTGCAGTGGGTCACCGGCGCCTACTCGCTGACGTTCGGCGGCCTGCTGCTCACCGCCGGCTCGGTGGCCGACCGGTTCGGGCGCAGACGCGTCCTGCTGGTGGGTCTCGCCCTCTTCGGGCTGATCAGTCTGACCGTCGTCCTCGTCGACTCGACCGGCCAGTTGATCGCGATGCGGGCTGCCCTCGGGGTTGCGGCCGCCGCGATGGCGCCGATCACCAACTCGCTGGTCTTCCGCCTCTTCGACGACAAGGCGCTGCGCATGCGTGCGATGACGGTGATGATCGTCGTCGGCATGTCTGGCTTCATCCTCGGCCCGCTGCTCGGCGGCACCGCCCTGGCGCACATCCGCTGGGAGTGGCTGCTCGTCGTGAACGCTCCGATCGCGCTCATCGCCGCCGCCGGTGTATGGCGCGGCGTGGCGCCGGACGACCGAGGCGGCCTGACCAGCGACCGGCTCGACCTGCCGGGTGCGGCGCTCAGCATCACCATGATCGGGCTCGCGTGCTACTCGCTGACCAGTGGCGTGCAGCACGGCTGGTTGTCGGCCGTCACTCTCGCGTCCGTCGGTGGCGCCGTCGCTGCAGGCATCGCCTGGGTATGGCGCGAGCGGACCAGCAGGACACCCATGCTGGACCTGTCGGTGCTCTCCGACGGCACCGTCCGCGGCGCGATCTTGGCGCAGGTCGGCACGGCCATCGCGATGGCTGCGGTGATGTTCGGCCTGATCCTGCACTTCCAGTACGCCTACGGCTGGAGCCCGGTCCGTGCCGGCCTGGCGAACCTGCCGATGATCGCGACGATGCTGGTCGCCACACCGTTGTCGGAGTGGCTGGGCAAGAGCTTCGGTCACCGCATCGCCTGCCTGGTCGGCGCGGTGTGTCTCGGCGGCTCGCTCGTCGGTATGGCGTGGGGCGTCGAGCACGGCTACCTCGCCATCGCGGTCTCGATGGTGATCATGACCGTGGGCCTGCGCACCGTGATGACGATCTGCGCCGTCGCACTGGTGGATGCCATGCCGGCCAACCGCACGTCGATGGGCACCGCGCTGAACGACACCGCCCAGGAGGTCGGCACGAGCGTGGGCACTGCCGTCGTCGGCACGCTGATCGCCGCGCTGGTCACTGCGACGTTGCCCGCGGGCACCTGGAGTGCGGGCCTGGTGCAGTCCTTCTTCCACGGCGAACGCATCACCTACCTGGTGCTTGCCGGCATCGTGGGCGCCATCGCGACGATCGGCGCGCTCAGCCTGACCGACTCCCACACGGTCGAAGAGAACTGAGCCCGGTGACCGGTCGGCCGGTCCGTTCGACCGTGCGCCGGGTAATCCGGTTGCGGCGGGTCCGCGAGTACGGCTTCATGGGTGGCATGGCAGATGTACACGTCGGCCCGGCTCGCGACGCCCGGCGGTTCCTCGACACCGACGAACTCGTGTGGTTCGCCGAGCCGTCGCGCGAGTCCCCGGAACGGACCCTGTCCGGCATACCGGAGGACCAACGGTTCGCCGCCGAGGTCGCGGACGGCGACCCGTCCTACTACGCGGGCGTTTACGGTGTCTACCCGCTGACCCTCACCGTGCCGGGACGAAGGCAGGCGCTGCAGCAACTGCCGGCGAGCGGACTCACCTTCGTCGGCGTGCACCCAGACGAACGTCGCCGAGGGGTCCTCACCGCGATGCTGCGCGACCACTTCGAGCGAGTGCGTGGTGGTGACTGGTCCGGATTGTCGGTGCTCCACGCGAGCGAGCCGGCAATCTATGGCAGGCACGGCTACGGAGTTGCGTCGCTGGAGACCCGGGTGACTCTGACCAGGCGTGCGACCCTCACCGCCCCGGGCCTCGAGCCGGACGCGTCGGCACTTCAGACCCGTCTGGTGGCAGCGGGCGGGCCGGGCGTCCCGGACCGCATGCGGGCCGCCGCACTGCACGCCGGTGCCCGCACGCTCGGCTCGGTCGTCCGGGAGGTCGAGGCCTACGCGATGTTCGGCCGCGATACGCCACAGACGCTGCGTGACAAGGAACCACAACGGATCCTGTTCGCGACACGTGACGGCAGCGATGTCGGCTATGCCCGGTTCCGTCGCCAACAGAAGTGGGAGGACGGACGACCCGACGGCACCGTGGAGGTCGGCGAACTGGTCGGTGACCCCGCGACCGAGCTCGCGCTGCTGCGGCGCCTGGTGGACCTCGACCTCACCTCCTCGGTCGTCCTCAACGGCCGTGGAGTCGATGACTCCGTCTTCGCGTGGGCAGGTGGAGACCGCAGCCTGCGCGGTCCCGTCTGGGACAGCCTGTGGATCCGGCTCGTCGACCTGCCGCTCGCCATGGCGCGGCGTGGGTATGCCGCCCCGGTCGACCTCGTGCTCGAGATCGAGGACGCCTCCTGTGCCTGGAATCAGGGCCGATGGCGGTTCACCGTCGACGAGGAGGGCGCCGGCCGCCTCGCGCGCACCGATGGCAGTCCCGATCTGCTGCTCGCCACGCAACTGCTGGCGAGCGCTTACCTGGGTTCGCGCAGTCTCGAGGCCGCGCGGGTCGCCGGGCTGCTGGACGAGCACCGCGCCGGGGCGGCCCGGGACCTCGACGCCGCCCTACGGATGCCGCTGGCCGCGGCCGCCGCCGTCGGCTTCTGATCGCGTCGAAGGCGACGACCTCCGTCAGCGCACGATCGGTGCGGTGATCAACTCCTCGGGCACACCGAGCGCGTCCACCAGCGTCGACACCTGGCCGCGCAGTTCCTGGCACAGGTCGTTGACCGAGGCGGTGACGGCGCGGCTGCGTGCGGTGGTGATCCGGCCGTGCTCGAGGAACCACGCCTTGTCCTGCTCGATGGACGAGAGGGCGTAAAGGATCAGCGTCCGCTCCAGCAGAGACTTCGCCGCGCCGTCCGGCATACCGTCCAGCGCCTCAACTGCCGACTCCAGGACGCACCGGTCGATGTGCGTGCGTGCCGCCAGCAGGACATGGTCCTGTGCATTGTTGAACAGCTCGAAAGCATTGTCCTTGGTCGCTTTCCGCAAGCGGCTGCCCAGCGTCTCCAGGACGTGGTCGGCCCGTTGCTCGAACATCGACGCCGCCCAGCCCAGGCTGTCGGTCGCCGAGTCGTCATCGCGCCCCGTCGCGGCGTCGACGAGCCGCTGGATCCCGGCGCGGCCGGCGGTGCGCTCGACGATGCGCTCGCCCACCTGGCCGGCGACCTTGCCGACCATGCCCGGCACGTCCAGGTCGCCCCACATCGCCTGGTAGTCGGTGAGCAGACCCTTGGCCGCGAGCTGCAGCAGCACGGTGTTGTCACCCTCGAAGGTGGTGAACACGTCGACGTCCGCGCGCATCTGGGTCAGCTGGTTCTCTGCCATGTATCCCGCCCCGCCGCATGCTTCTCGGCAGGCCTGGATCGTGTCCAGTGCATGCCAGGTGGTGACCGCCTTCAGGCCGGCGACCCGCGACTCCAGCTCGCGCTGGCCCTCCACGTCGCGCTCGGCGTGTGCCGGGCCGCCCTGCAGCTCCTGCAGGCGCTCCGTGACGGCGTTCTGCGCGAAGCTGAGGGCGATCGACTTGGCCAGCCGCGGGAGCAGTTTGCGTTGGTGGGCGAGGTAATCCAGCACGACGATCTCGTCCTGGTCCTCCGCCGCCGCGAACTGCCGCCGCGTCGTTCCGTAGCGCAGCGCGATGGCCAGGGCCTTCTTCGCCGCCGCACCGGAACCGCCGCCCACGCACACCCGTCCGCGCACCAGCGTGCCGAGCATGGTGAAGAAGCGGCGGTTGGGATTGTCGATGTCGGAGACGTAAGCCCCGTCGTCGTCGATGTCGCCGAAAGCGCCCAGCAGATTGTCCTTCGGCACGCGGACCTTGTCGAAGGCGAAGGTGCCGTTGTCGACACCGGGCAGTCCGCCCTTGGCCCCGTTGTCGCCGATCGTCACGCCGGGCAACGGTTTCCCGGTGTCGTCGCGCACGGGCACCAGCACTGCATGTACGCCGTGCCGGCCGGCCCCAGTGACCAGTTGCGCGAAGACGACGGCCAGGCGAGCGTCACGCGCGGCGTTGCCGATGTAGGTCTTCACACCGCTCTCGGTCGGTGTGTCAATGATGATTTCTCGGGTCGAATCGTCATACGTGGCAGTCGTTTCCAGGGCTTGGACGTTGCTCCCGTGGCCGACCTCGGTCATCGCGAAGGATCCGAGCAACCGCCCGGTCATGATGTCCTCCAGGTATGCCGCGTGATGGCGACGCGTGCCCAGCCGCGCGACGGCACCGCCGAAGAGCCCGAACTGCACACCCGTCTTCACCAGCAGGGACAGGTCGCCGAAGGCTTGCATCTCGAACAGGACACACGAGGCGGCGTAGTCCAGCTCGCCGCCGAACTCGGCGGGGAAGCCGACCCGGCCGAACCCGAGGTCGGCGATCTTGCGCAACGCGTCGGTGGTGTGCGCGCGATGCTCCTCGGTCGTGAGCCCGGCCGGTGCGAGCATCAGCTCGGCCGGCAGCTCGGTCCGCGCCTTCCGGCGCAACTCGATCCAGCGGCCGTCGAGGACATCGCGCAGTTGGTCAGCGGTCCGGTCGGTCATGTCGTGCTCCTTCGGGTCGAGGACGGGTCGAGTCGGAGGTGAGGCCGAGGGCCCCGGTGAGGCCATCGGACGCGAATTCCGCCAGATGTCGGACCACGACGCCGCGTGGCGGCCGGTCGGGGTCGGCCAGCCAGCGGTCGGCCGACTCCCGGACGAATCCGATCAGTCCGTGCGCCCAGATGCGGGCGGCGTCGGTCGGTCGGCCGGCATCGCGCAGCGCCTCGGCGAAGATCGGCTGCAGCACGCCGGCGATGGTGTCGCTGATCCCGATGACCGGGTCGTCCTCGGGTGCGACGTTGAGAGCGGGTCGACGGACCACGAAGCGGTAGACCTCCGGATCCCGTTCCACCTGCACGAAATAGCTGTCGATGACCGCTTCGATCGTCGCACGCGCGTCGCCGGCCAGCGGCGCACCGCCCGCACCCTCCCCGGCGTGCGTCAGTGCCTGTTGCAGGTCGCCCAGCACGTTGCTGTCCACGCTCGCGCAGACCGCCAGGTAGAGACCGAGGCGATCACCGAAATGCCGGTAGATCACCGTCTTGCTGGTGCCGGCCTCGGCGGCGATCTCGTCCATGCCCACCGTGGCGCCGTGACTGCGGATTGCACGCAAGGCGGCATCGGTCAACTCTCGCCGGCGCTGCTCGCGATGCTCGGCCCAGCGGGCGTCGCGGCCGTCGACGCGTGGGGGATGGCGGGTGGTCATGCCTCAAGAGTATCCGAAACCTGCTGTACCTGCTACTCTCGGTATCGGTAAATATGTCCCTTGAACAGTGGGAGTTTCTTCGATGAGCTCTGCAACGAACGAGCGCAGCGTCCGTGACGTCTACGTCCTCGGCGGCAACCGCATCCCGTTCGTGCGGTCCGGCGGCAAATACCTCAAGGCGTCCAACCAGGACATGCTCACCTCGGCTCTGGACGGTCTGGTCTCGCGCTACGGGCTGGCCGGCGAACGGCTGGGCGAGGTGGCGGCAGGAGCAGTGCTGAAGCACTCGCGCGACTTCAACCTGACCCGCGAGTCGGTGCTCGGGTCCCATCTGTCGCCCACGACGCCGGCGTATGACGTGCAGCAGGCGTGCGGCACCGGCCTGGAGGCCGCAATCCTGGTCGCCAACAAGATCGCGCTCGGCCAGATCGACTCCGGCGTCGCCGGCGGCACCGACACGACCTCGGACGCCCCTCTCGCAGTGAATGATTCATTGCGGCGGACGCTGATGAAGGTCAACTACGCCAAGACACCGCAGCAACGGATCTCCGCGCTGACCAAGATCCGGCCGGGACAGCTCGCACCGGACCAGCCGACCAACGGCGAGCCCCGCACCGGTCTGTCGATGGGCGAGCACCAGGCGATCACCACCAAGGAATGGGGCATCACCCGGGAGGCGCAGGACGAGTTGGCGGCACGTAGCCATCGGAATCTCGCCGCGGCATACGATCGCGGCTTCTTCGACGACCTGGTGACGCCCTACCTCGGGGTGACCAAGGACAACAACCTGCGTCCCGACAGCACGCCCGAGAAGCTGGCCGAGCTGAAGCCGGTCTTCGGCAAGGGCGAGGACGCCACGATGACCGCCGGCAACTCGACGCCGCTGACCGACGGAGCCTCGGTGGTGCTGCTCGGCTCGAAGGAGTGGGCGGACGAACACCGCATCACGCCGCTCGCCCGGTTCGTCGACGCCGAGACCGCCGCCGTCGACTACGTGACCGGCGACGAGGGTCTGTTGATGGCTCCGCCCTACGCCATCGCCCGCATGCTGCAGCGCAACGGATTGTCGCTGCAGGACTTCGACTTCTACGAGTTCCACGAGGCCTTCGCCTCGACCGTGCTGTGTCATCTGGCCGCGCTGGAGAGCCCGGAGTTCTGCAAGCAGAAGCTCGGACTGGACGAACCGCTCGGAGCGATCGACCGGAGCAAGCTCAACGTCAACGGATCCTCGCTCGCCGCAGGTCATCCCTTCGCCGCCACGGGCGGCCGGATCGTCGCGTCGACCGCGAAGATGTTGGCGCAGAAGGGCTCTGGCCGGGCACTCATCTCCATCTGCGCCGCGGGCGGCAACGGCGTCGTCGCAATCCTGGAGGCAGCACAGTGACCGACACCTACTCGAACCTCGTCAACAAGAACGCCTTCGGCAAGAAGGTGGCCGGCCAGTTCGGCCTGCCGCGACCGGAGATCCTGCGCCGTTATGAAGAAGGGCAGGACCTGCTCGCCGGCCCCGCCGCCGTCGGCGGCATCGGCGACGCACCGGTCGCCGCCTCGGCCACCGGCATCGTCAGGGCCTCCGGTGGCCAGGTCGTGCAGGCGTCGCCCGAGGCGACATTCGACAGCAAGCTGGGCGCGATCGTCTTCGATGCCACAGCCGCCCGCACCCTCGACCAGCTGGACCAGCTGCGCGCCACCGTCGCGCCGGCCGTCAAGAAGCTCGGTCCGTCCGCCCGGCTGGTCGTGATCGGTACGACGCCGGCGCAGCTGGCGGACGCCGAGGCGGCCGCCACCCAGCAGGCACTGGAAGGCATCACCCGGTCGATCGGCAAGGAGATGCGCCGGGGCAGCACCGCCAACCTGCTGTGGGTCGACCAGGACGCACAGGGCGACTCCTCCGTCCTCGCCGCACCGTTGCGGTTCTTCCTGTCGGCCCGATCGGCATACGTCTCGGGCCAACCGGTCCGAGTGCGGGCTGCCGAGGTGCCGGACACGGCCGATTGGCGGCACCCGATGACCGGCCGCATCGCCGTCGTCACCGGTGCCGCCCGCGGCATCGGCGCGGAGATCGCCAAGGTCTTCGCCCGCGCCGGCGCGGAGCTCATCCTCGTCGATATCCCGGCGGCCGGCGAGTCGCTGAGCAAGGTCGCGAACACGCTCGGCGCGACCGCGCTGCAGCTCGACGTCACCGCCGCCGACGCGGGCGAGCGGATCGCCGAGGCAGTGGCGCGCAAGGGCGACACGCTGCACGTCATGGTGCACAACGCCGGCATCACCCGCGACAAGCTCTTCGTCAACACCGACGAAAGCCGTTGGGGCAGTGTGCTCGACGTCAACCTGCGCTCGCAGTTCCGCATCAACAAGACGCTGCTCGACCCGTCCGTCAAGGGCGGTCTGGCCGAGGGCGGCCGCATCATCGCGGTCGCCTCGATCAGCGGCATCGGCGGCAACCGCGGCCAGTCCAACTACGCGGCCTCCAAGGCCGGTGTCATCGGCATGGTGCGGCAACTGTCGCAGAACCTCGCCGACCGGGAGATCACCGTCAACGCGGTGGCACCGGGCTTCATCGAGACCGAGATGACGGCCAAGATCCCGTTCGCGACTCGCGAGGTCGGGCGCCGGCTCAACTCGCTGCTGCAGGGTGGCCGGCCGGTCGACGTCGGCGAGGCGATCGCGTTCTTCGCCGAGCCGGGCTCGTCCGGTGTGACCGGTCAGGTGCTGCGGGTGTGCGGCCAGAGCCAACTGGGTGCGTGAGTTCGGTATGACGAAAGTCGTGGAACTGCAAGGCCCCCCGAGCCTGCCGAAGATCTTCGCGCGCGCCGTCGCGACCTCCAGGACGCACCACGGCAAGAGCGGGCTGCCCGACCTGCAGGTGGTCCGACGCGGGGTGCAGGTCGATCCGGCGGCGCTCGCGGACTACGACCACGTGTGCGGCTTCCCCCTGCGGGACCAGCTGCCGGCGACCTACCTGCACAACCTGGTCTTCCCGTTGCAGGTCACGCTGTTCGCGGACAAGAGCTATCCCTACCCGTTGATGGGCAGTGTGCACCTGGACAACACCCTCACCGCCCACCGTCCCGTGCTGCTCGGGGAACCCCTCGACCTGTCGACGTGGGCCACCAACGCCCGGCCCCACCGCAGCGGCGTGCAGGTCGACGTGATGTCACGGGCGCACGTCGGCGACGAACTGGTGTGGGAGGGCTTGGCGACATACCTCTATCGCGGCCAGCGGGTCGAGGGCGACGTCCCCGACCGCACGCCGGACGTTGAGGCGCCGGACGGCGCGGGCATGATCTGGCGGCTGTCCGGCGACCTCGGCCGCCGGTTCGCCGCCGTCAGTGGTGACGTCAACCCGATCCACCTGCATGCGGTCACCGCCAAGGCGATGGGCTTCCCGACCACGATCGTGCACGGCATGTGGAGCCAGGCGGCGATGCTCGCCGCGATCGAGAACCGCCTGCCTGCCTCGTATGTCGCGAAGATGTCGTTCCGCAAGCCGGTGCTGATCCCGGGCACGGTGCGCCTGGTGGCGCGCGAGACCACCGGGTCCTGGCAGCTCGCGGTGCGCGACAACCGCAAGGCGACCGTCCTGGTCCGCGGGGAGGTTTCGCCGATTTCGTGATCGAAGAGGCTTTGAGGTAGCCTTTTCGCTGCGCTGCCCGGGCAGGGCGACAACATCGTCGCGCTCGGGTTGCAGCAGGCCCCTATAGCTCAGTCGGCAGAGCGTCTCCATGGTAAGGAGAAGGTCAACGGTTCGATTCCGTTTGGGGGCTCTGAGATGGATCGCCATCCATCCGTCGAGGCGGGGTAGCTCAGCTGGTTAGAGCGCACGACTCATAATCGTGAGGTCGCGGGATCGAGCCCCGCCCCCGCTACCAAGACAGACGCACCGAAGACAGAAACTCCGAGAGCAGGTTGCCGTGGCCAGCAAGAGCGCAGACATTCGCCCCAAGATCACCTTGGCGTGCACCGAGTGCAAAGAGCGCAACTACGTGACGAAGAAGAACCGTCGCAACAACCCCGATCGCGTGGAATTCAAGAAGTACTGCCCGCGTGACAAGAAGCACACCGTGCATCGCGAGACCCGCTGACCGCAGCTCGCCATACGCTCCACGAGCGCCCCGGACCGGCAACGGTCCCGGGGCGTTTTCGCGTGTATGACGACCAGTAGTCTGACGCCATGGCTGTGAACCCTGAGGTGGCCGGGCGGAGCTATCCGCCGTCCGCGCCGTATGTCGTGTCACGCGCGAAGATCGCCGAGTTCGCCAGGGCGGTGGGTGCGACCGACGAGGCGCACTTCGACCCCGACGTCGCCCGGTCACGGGGTTACGCCGACGTGATCGCGCCGCCGACGATGGCGGTGATGATCTCCCAGCAGGGTGACGCCAACGTGATGGCCGACCCGGAGGCCGGCATCGACTTCAGCCGGCTGGTGCACGGCGAGCAGGCATTCGAGCACCACCGGCCCCTGGCCGCCGGCGACGAGGTGCAGGCGACCACGACGATCGAGAAGGTCCGCCAGGCCGGTGGGCACTCGATGGTCACGATGGGCACCGAGATCACCACCGTGGACGGTGAGCTGGTGACGACCGCGACCTCGGTCGTCGTGATCCGAGGGGACGGCGAGGCATGAGCATCGAAGCAGGCTCCGAGATTCCGTCGCGCACCATCCATGTCGATCGGGCCACGCTGGTCCGGTATGCCGGAGCCAGCGGCGACTTCAACACCATCCACTGGGACGAGCAGTTCGCCAAGTCCGTCGGCCTGCCCGACGTGATCGCGCACGGCATGTGGACCATGGGTGCCGCGATCCAGCCGGTCGTCGACTGGCTCGGCGACGCCGGACGGGTGACGTCATACAGCGTGCGGTTCAGCGCGCCGGTGCCGGTGCCGCACGACGGGGGAGCGGACATCGAGGTCGGCGCGACGGTCAAGTCCGTCGACGGCGACACCGCCACGATCGACCTGACCGCCACGTCCGGTGGGCAGAAGGTGCTTGTGCGCGCGCGGGCGACCGTCGCGCTGAAGCCCGCCTGATGCGCGAGGCGAACGACGTCGAGCTGGCACCGCTCACCACCATGCGGGTCGGCGGTCCGGCCGCCCGGCTCGTCGTCGCGGAGACGACCGACGAGATCGTCGACCTGGTGCGCGAGGTGGACGACGCCGACGAACCGCTGCTGGTGCTGTCCGGTGGATCCAACATGGTGATCGCGGACGAGGGCTTCCCGGGCACCGTGCTGCGGATCGCCAACGCGGGCATCGAGGTGGAGTCGGACGACGCCTGCGGGGGAGTGCACGTGCGGGTCGCCGCCGGGGAGGAGTGGGACGACCTCGTCGAACGGTGCTGCGACGAGGGCTGGTCCGGCATCGAGGCGCTGTCCGGCATACCCGGGCTCACCGGTGCGACCCCGGTGCAGAACGTCGGAGCCTACGGTCAGGAGGTCGCGCAGACCATCGCGTCGGTGCGCACCTGGGACCGGCAGGAGCAGCAGGTGCGCTCGTTCGCCAACGCGGACTGCGAGTTCGCCTACCGCCATTCACTGTTCAAGGGGTCGTCGTTCCGCGGCGGCGGGCGGTATGTCGTGCTGGACGTGCTCTTCGCGCTGCGGCCGACCGAGTTGTCGCAGCCGGTGGCCTATACCGCGCTCGCGGACGGACTCGGCATTCAGATCGGTGAGCGGGTGCCGCTGGCCGACGCGCGCGACGCGGTCCTGGAACAACGCCGACGGCGCGGCATGGTGCTCGACACCGACGACCACGACACGTGGTCGTGCGGGTCGTTCTTCACCAACCCGATCATCAGTGCCGCGGCGTACGACGCCCTCGCGGCGGCCGCGGCCGAGCGCTTCGGCGCCGACGCGCCGCCCCCACCGCAGTGGCCCACAGACGGCACCGGCGTCAAGACGAGCGCCGCCTGGCTGATCCAGCACGCAGGCTTCGACAAGGGCTACGGCATGCCCGGGCCCGCGGCGCTGTCCGGCAAGCACCCACTGGCGATCACCAACCGCGGCGGCGCGACGGCGGGCGACGTCGCCGGGCTCGCGCGTGATGTGCGGGACGGCGTGCGGGCCGCGTTCGGCGTGACGCTGGTCAACGAGCCGATCTTCGTGGGTCACGAGCTCTGACCCTCGCATCCCAGCCGCCGGAGTGCCACGATGGAAGTGGCACTTGGGAGGTCGCGATGTGGCGGCTCGTCGAATACGTCGGTGCCTGCGTGGCACCCGCGGCGCTGCTGGTCGCTGCCGACAAGGCGGTGCGCTGGTGGGTCGCGCCGCGGACCCCGAAACACACCCCACGCGCGCCGGCGTCCCGGGACATCGCCCGGCTCTCCTCCGACCTCACCCGCCTGTATGCCGAACTCGACGTGCTGCGCGACTCCAAGGCCGCCGCACGCGTGCACCGGTTGCGAGCGACCACCCTGGCGTACGACGACGTCCTGGAGTCCTGCTGCACCGCGTTGCAGGTGCGCGACGGTCTGCCACCACGGGAGTGGACCTCGGTCGAGCGGCTCGAGGTCGAGGCCACCCTCGAGGAGGCTGGGCTGCGCTGGTGAGCCGTCATTCGCGCGGGTGCGCCAGCCAGGCGTCGATGTCCTCGTATGCCGCCTTGCGGACGTCCGGCGGGGCGAACGACGCGTCCATCGACGAGCGCGCGAGCGCGGCGAGCTCACGGTCGGTGAAGCCGTGGTCGGTCCGCGCCGAACGGTATTGGTCCGCCAGGCGGTTGCCGAACAACAGCGGGTCGTCGGCGCCGAGTGCGACCGTCGCGCCGGCATCCACGAGGGTGCGCAGCGGCACCTCCGCCGGCGTGCGGTAGACACCCAGCGCGACGTTGGAGCCCGGACAGACCTCCAGGGCGATGCCGGAGTCGACCACCCGGTTGAGCACCGACCGCGACTCGACGGACCGCACTCCGTGCCCGAGCCGGTCCGGTTGTAGCGCGGCAACGGTCTCGTTGACCGCGGCGGGGCCGAGCAACTCGCCCGCGTGCGGCACCGCAGCCAGGCCGGCCCTGCGGGCGATCGCGAAGGCGGCGGCGAAATCGGCGGTGGTTCCACGGCGTTCGTCGTTGGACAGCCCGAAGCCGACCACCTGCCCGGGCTGGTCGCCGGCGTGGTGTGCGGCGAGCCGGGCCAGCGCGCGAGCGTCCATCGGGTGCTTGAGCCGGGAGGCGGCCACGATCACGCCCACCCCGATCGGCAGGTCGGTGCTCGCCGCCCGTGCCTCGTCGAGCACGATCTCCAGCGCGGGCGTGATGCCGCCCAGCCCGGCGGCATACGACGTGGGATCGACCTGGATCTCCAGCCACCGCGAACCCTCGGCCACATCGTCCTCGGCCGCTTCGCGCACCAACCGGCGCAGGTCCGACTCGTCCTTGACGCAGGCGCGGGCGGCGTCATACAACCGCTGGAACCGGAACCAGCCGCGCTCGTCACGGGCGGAGAGGGTGGGCGGCCAGTCGGCCAGCAGCGCCTCGGGCAACCGCACGTCGTGCTTGGCCGCCAGTTCCCGCAGCGTCGTGATGCGTAGCGACCCGGTGAAGTGCAGGTGCAGGTGTGCCTTCGGCAGGGCAAGGACCGAGCGGGCGCCCACGGGTTCCGGCATGCCCCGAACCTAGTAGACGCGATCGAGCGGACACACACCGAACGAGCGGACCAGAAAATCGCCCGGATTTTCTGGTCCGCTCGTGAC